>NZ_JBYNTS010000011.1:0-115544 GCF_057784975.1 Novosphingobium sp. DS6-6
CGGACTGTCCCCGAACTCTGGGATGCCATTCGCGATGCGCTGCCACGCTTCACACCCCACGAATGCACAAATTACTTTATCGCAGCAGGTTATGAGCCAGAGTGATCGGAATCTGCTCTAGCCGTGTTCGGGCATGTCCGCACCACCTGCCGCGTCTTTGCGGTCGCGGCGGCTGGTCTCGATCTTGGCGGCACGGTCGGCAATGGCTTGCCATGCCTTTGCGGAAAGCAGATGACGTTCGCGCACGTTGGCCAGAAGGCTAACTTCGGCATCGCGCAGGCTCTGCTCGGCACAAGCTTGATAAAAGGCGCTGGTAGCAGTCATCGTTGTTCCTGTCGTCCTGGCGCCCGGTTTGGGAATGTGAAAAAGTCTGTTCAGTCCACCATATCGGCAACCAACCGGCGCATCTCGGCGGCGGGAAGGATCCCTGCCGGCAACGGTGCCGGAAACGGATGCTGACTGATCGAAGACTTGAAGGAAAGACGAAGTGATTTGAAAAACGTAAGCATAGTGGTCGTAAATTAACTCGAACGGTTGGCAGCCGTCTGGCTGCGATTGATGATATCAGATGAACACGGCCGCGCGTGACTGCACCGCGAAAGCGCGATCGAGCCCGGCGGCGCCCGCAGCCACATGACGTGGATCGGGCAGCCCGCTGGGCCCGTCATACGAAAGAACGTTTTCCTTCGCGGCGCAATTCCGGCGCCTTGCGAGCGCCGGAACTATCGGATCAGGCAGAAACGAGGTTGATCGCGGATTGCTTGCCACGACGATCGGTTTCGACCTCGTAGCTCACCCGCTGGTCCTTGTTGAGCGTAGTCATGCCGGCCTGCTGAACCGCGCTGATGTGCACGAAGCTGTCGTTGCCGCCGTTTTCGGGCGCAATGAAGCCATAGCCTTTGTCGGTATTGAAAAACTTGACGGTGCCGATGGGCATGGGATGTTTCCTTTCACGAAAACAAGAGAAACCACCCGCAAAAGCACGGATGGTGCCGGTAGCATGTGAAAGGAAGAATAACCGACCAGGTCGGAGTCAAATTCCGTTGCAGGCGACGTTAGCATTTATCCATATGGGCCAGCCCTGTGGAAAAGTCAATTTGAGACCATGATTTTTCTCGTGATGTCGATTGTTATGGCGACGCCCCACAATTTCGCCTAGCAGCCGGTTCATCCGATCTGCCCGGATCGGGATTTGCGCTGCCCAGGCGCTCGACACCCGGCAAAGT
Organism: Novosphingobium sp. DS6-6; assembly: GCF_057784975.1. Lineage (NCBI taxonomy): Bacteria > Pseudomonadati > Pseudomonadota > Alphaproteobacteria > Sphingomonadales > Sphingomonadaceae > Novosphingobium > Novosphingobium sp. DS6-6. The sequence goes on from NZ_JBYNTS010000011.1 coordinate 1,227, forward strand.
TCGCGACGTTTCGTGGATCGACCCGCGTTTCCGGTCGGAGTTCCATGCCATTCCCGCGACTTTTTCCCATCCCGTGACGACGGAATACGACCTTGTAGACCGTGCCCAGGTGCCCGATGGCGTCGAACTGCAACTGCTGCGCAGCGGCGACGACTTTGCCATCGTCTTTGGCCAGAACGAATTGATGAGCAGCGACGCTTTCGCTTCGGAAGAAGCGCTGGCGACGTTGACTTGCGCCAGAATCACCGGGCAGGCCGCCCCGCAGGTGCTGATCGGTGGTTATGGCATGGGGTTCACTCTGCGAGCCACGCTGGCGGCTTTGGGCAGGGATGCGGGCATCGTGGTGGCCGAGCTGGTGCCGCAGATCGTGGCCTGGGCGCGGGGCCCGATGCAACGGCTTACCGCCGGGTGCCTCGACGATCCGCGCGTGACGCTGGTGATCGACGATGTCGGCCTGCTGATCCATTCCGCGACGGATGGCTATGACGCCATTCTGCTGGACGTGGACAATGGCCCGGAAGGGGTAACGCGCCGCCGCAACGATGTGCTTTATTCACCCGCCGGGCTGGAGGCCAGCCACAAGGCCCTGCGCCGCGGCGGTGTGCTGGCCGTGTGGTCGTCCGATGGTGACGAGGCGTTTACCCGGCGCCTGGAACGTGCCGGTTTTGCCGTTACCGAGGCGGATGTCTGTGCCTTTCCTGACGGAAAAGGCACCAGCCACCATATCTGGTTCGCCCGGCGCCTATAACCGGAAGCGGACGGAATAGGCGGCGCCGATAGTGAACGTCAGACGCTGCCCGCGCGATTGGATGAGCGAAGTGCGCGCGGGGCGGTCTCCCAGCCGGTCGACGCCGCCGAACACCACCACCGCCTTGCGCCGGCTGAGCGGATGGATGACGTTGCCACCCAGACCCAGCGACACAAGCCCGCCGCCGGGACGCGACACGGCCAGGCCGGTGCGAGCCGATTGCGCGGCGTCGACGCCGAAATAGGTCTGCATGAAATCCCGGCTGGCAAACGTCGCGCGCGGCCCGATGGCGTAGAACGTGCGTCCCACGCGCCCGGCATAAGTCAGGGCGACATCGCCCACCACGCCTTCGTGGGCGCCGACGCCCTGGCGCACTTCGACTCGCGTGCGCCATTGCTGGCTTTGGCCGAATCGCTTTTCGATAAAGCCGCCCGCTTCGCCGGCTATTCCGATATTGCCCATACCGCGCAGTTCGGAACTGCTGCCCAGCACCTGGAAAGGCGAACCTCCGTCGTTTTCGTTCCGGCCGAAGCGGGGCTTGATCACCGGGCCGGCTCTCCAACCGTCGGCGTTCAGCGCATTCCATCCCAACCCGTCGGGTACCGAGAAGAACACGCTGTCGTTGTAATTCAGGCGAACGTCGGGAACCACGGCCAGCGCCGTGCCGCGCGATCCTGCCCAGGGCGATCCGAACAAGGTGCCGATACCAAGGGTAAGCACCAGGCCTTGCGGGGGCGGGAGGGCAGCCTGCAGCCCGGCGGGCGCGCCGGCCGGTGGCGGATTCGCCGCCTGGGCCATCGCCGCTTGCGGCATGGCCAGGGCAGCCATGACGGAAAGCCAGGCAGCTCTTGAAAGCACACCCGGCCGGTCCGAAACCTGGGTCCCGCGGCAAAAGCGCTCTGAATAGCTCATCGTTCGTTCACCTTCCTGCAGTGTTGGTCCGGCAAGACCTTAACGACGGCGATCAACCGAGATATCTGACGAAAAATTTTTCCGTTTGGTAAGTTGCGGTTTGGCGATTGCGAAACGAATGACGCTGGTCTTAGGTGGTCAGATCGTGATGTGGCAAGTGTCGATACCCGATGGTGCAGCGATAGTCGGCCGATTTTGCAGATCATTACCCCTGACCGGCAACGCCCGATGGTGGCTTTAGCCTTGCTGGGGATATAACATTCCGGCCTTCGCCCTCGCAATGATGCATCGACGCCTGAACGCGGCGCGCTGTGCGCACGCTGCCGCCCCGCACGAAATCGGTGATCGCGCCTTCGGGTGGGGTCAATCCGAGCAGTATCTTGCCGGTGCAAACCGCCTTTGTGGTGTTATCGATCCTGCCGGGCTTTCTGTTTTCGACAGCCAGGCCGAACCTGGCGAACAACCCTTCGACACCGGCACGTGAACGGGCAGGAAGTTGAACCCACCCGCGCCAGCGCCGATAACGATATGTTCGATCGTCAAGCTCTCGCCATGCGCCTGCTGCCGCAAAGAACCATTATGTGTTAATCTACTATCATATGAATGTTGGCGGAGCGCTCCGTGTCGCTACGATCGCTAATCCTGCTTTCGTATCTGCCCGACGATATTCTGGGCGCGCCCGTTACCGCCGGCAGGGGCAAGATCCATTATCCGATGTTCTTTCGGCTGATCGAGGAACTCGCCATGGGCGATCGCATCGAACCACCCGTGCCACGGCGCATGATGCGATCGTCATGCGGCCGCTGTGGGTGCTGATGAGCTGTCTGTTGCGCAGCGCCCTGCCACATAAACCTAAAGAGCCACGCAAACCTGAAAAGGCGCCGGCATCGGTGCTTTAGCCATGCGAACGGCAGCGCTTTTCAAGGATATTGGCCCAAAGCCGGAAATCGCATGCCCACACGGGACGGCGCGTGGTTCGATAATCTTGTTTGCGGATCAGGGCGTCGAGGGTTTGTCTGCCCGAAGTCCCTTGAGCACGACATCGATGATGAACTTCCGCAGTGCCGGCCGCCCCGGCGTATGCCCGGGAAGCACGGCCAGCATGCTGAGCACCAGAACGTCGCTTGCCCTGGCATCCTCGCGCAAGGTGCCTTCGCTCTGGGCTCTGACGATGAGCGTCTGCAGGTGCTTGGGCACGTCCTGGTTGATCTGCGGAACAGGATGAAACTGCCGAGACCATATCCTGCGCAGGATTTCGCGGTCTTCGTCGGCCTGTTGCGATGTCGCCGTGATGAAATAGGCGATCCCTTCGAACGGGTCGGGTGCCGTCGCCGCTTTGGCGGCAATGACTTCGATCTTGTTCATGCTTTCGACGATCAATGCCGATATCAGATGGTCCCGGCTGGGGAAGTGGCGGAACAGCGTGGGAAGACTGACCTCGGCTTTTGCAGCCACTTCGTCGAGCGGAACATCGGTGCCCGATTGACGGAAAAGCTCGCGAGCGGCACGAAGCATTGCCTCGCGGTTGTGCAGACGGTCAGAGCGTATGGCCCGCTTGCGCGGCTTGGCCGCGGGCGCTTCCTGTGCTTTCTGCGTGTCGTCGATCTTCGCTTTGCTCATGCCGTCGCTGTGACATCATCTGGCATCGATGGCCAGACCTTAACGACGCCGCCATGGGGTATCGGGAAAGCACCCGCATAATGCCGTTGACCAAGCCATTGGCTGAAAAGGAACTGGTCGGCCTTGTCGCCGGATTGATGGCGATGCTGGCCTTGTCCATCGATCTGATGCTGCCCGCGCTCAGCTTCATCCAACAGGAGATGGGCGTTCGACCGGAAAGCCGCGTGGCGCTTGTCATCGGCCTGTTTTCCATTGCCAATGGCAGTGCGCAAATCGTCTTCGGCCCGCTGGCCGATCGGTACGGGCGAAGACCCGTCCTGCTGGCGGGACTGGCCCTGGGCATGCTGACCGACCTGCTGGCCGCCGCCGCTCCGAGTTTTCTCGTCCTGCTGGCGGGGCGGCTGGCGGGCGGCATTGCTGTCGCATCGTTCCGGGTCTGCGCCAATGCCATGGTGCGCGATCGATTCAGCGGTGCGGCGATGGCCCGCATCGCCAGCCTTTCGATGTCGGTGATGATGATCGTCCCGATGATTGCCCCGGCGATCGGGCAACTCATTCTGTTTATCGGACCCTGGCGCCTGGCTTTCGGCCTGCTCGCCATTGCCAAACTGGGCCTGTTTCTCTGGGTCTGGTTCCGGGTGGCCGAAACGCTCGCGCCCGAACGGAAACGCCCGTTGTCGTTCGCCGGCATCCGCAGCGGATTGTCGGTCGTCCTGAGCAACAAGGTCACGACCCGGTATGTCGTGGCGACGGCCACGCTGCAGGGCGCCATGTTCAGCTATCTCAATTCCGTGGAGCCGATCTACGTCAAGATGTTCAAGGTCGGCCCATGGTTTTCGGTGCTTTTCGGGGTCACCGCCGTCTTCATGGCCGGTGCGGCCTGGATGAATGCACGCATCGTGATGCGCTTCGGCCCTCACAGGATTTCGCGGCTTGCGCTGGGCACGTTTATCGCATTGTCCCTCGTCCGCGCCGTCATGGTTCTGCTGGACATGGAAACGGTCGTCTCGTTCGTGCTGACGCAGTCGGCAACGATGGCCTGTTCGTCGTTGATAGGGGGTAATTTCTCGGCCATCGCCATGGAGAAAATGGGCCCGGTCGCGGGTACGGCGGCCGGCGTGCAGGGAACCATCCAGGCGGCCGGCGGCGCCCTGATCGGGGCGGTCGTTGGCCAACTCGCATCCGGCACGACCTGGCCACTGACCTTGGCATACCTCGGTTGCGGCACGATCGCCTGGCTGCTGACGCAGACCGGATACGCACGGCGCGAGCAGCAGCCCGAGAAACGCCATGGGGCACCCCCGCCCAGGGCCGGCGTGGACATCGGCGATATCGACACGTGATCCGGAATGTGAACTTCTCCGCACCAGCAAGAACGCCAAGCCGTTTCGCAGGCCAGTGATAAGCCCATTTCGCAACGGCCCGGCAGAGGCGAGCCATGCCTGGCAGACGCTGATGCGGTACATGGAGGCCCTGGTCACAACCTTACCGCGGCGCTTATACGGGCCTGTCGATCGCAGGTATCGCGCCGCTGCGCTGGCTTTCCAGGCCTTCAACCGGCTGGCGCCCTTGCCGGCAATGGCGTATTCGTTCCCGCGCCGCTTCCGGGAACAAGGATGATGCTCGGCGGGCCAGGCACTTGCGTTGACCGACGCTCAGTTCCCGGGCTGCGCGGCTGCACGGACGGTAAGGGTTCGCGACAGGATCAGGCCTGATGTTACGGCGACCACGCTGATCATCACTCCTGGCGTGGCCGCGGAATGCAACCAGCCTTGAAGCAGATAGGCGGCATAAGGCGCCGCGCCGCCGAATATCGCCGTTGCCGTGGTCGCGCCCAGCGCCAGACCGGAAAGGCGGATGTGCGCGGGAAACTGCTCCGCCGTGGCAACGGTGCCAACCGCCGAAACGCCCCCGGCGAGGGCAGCCAGCACGATGACGGCAAACAGCGAAACGTCCCTGTCACCGCCCGCGATCCCCACGAACATTGCCGCTGGCAGCACCGTGCCCAGCCCGCAGAGAACGAGCAGCACGCTTTTGCGGCCGATCCTGTCCGACAGCCAGCCGACGAATGGCGTCACCAGGATCACGACCACCGCCGCCACGGTCGACAGGTCAAGCGCCGCTGCATCCGTGGCCGAGCCGACAAGGCGGATGAAAGACGGCACGTAAGTGATGCCGACATAGTACGAGATCGAGCCCAGTGCGGAGATGGCGAAGCCGGTGCCGATGCCGCGCCGGGCGCGGAGCAGCGCTTCGCGCGTTGGCGAAACGGCCGGGCGCGCGTCCGGCCGTTCGCCGACGAAGCCGGGTGGCTCGGCAATGATCAACCGCAAGAGCCAGATCGCGGCGGCCAGCGCGGCACCGAACAGGAAGGGGATGCGCCAGCCCCAGCTATCGAGCGCCGCGGTAGGCAGCGTGGCGGTGAGCCACGAACAAAGCCCGACGGCCATAAGCCCGCCGATTTCGCTGGCCGCCGCGGCGCTGGAGGTGACGAGGCCGCGCCGATGGGCGGGTGCCGTCTCGAACAGATAGGCGACCACCGCCGGATACTCGCCGCCGACGCTGAAGCCCATCAGACAGCGCATGAGAACCAGCAGCCATCCGGCGATCGCACCCACCTGGCTGTACGTCGGCAAAGCCGCCAGCACCAGCATGGCGAGGGACATCAGCGTCATCGACAAAAGCAGCGTGGGCTTGCGCCCGTGACGGTCTCCGAACGCACCCAGGGCGATCGCACCGACCGGGCGCATCAGATAGGCGATTGCAAACCCCGCCAGGGTCTTGCCCAGGCTTTCCCCGTTCGTGCCGAAAAACACCCGCGACAGCGTCGGCGCGAAATAGAGGCACAGCGTGAAATCGTACCATTCCACAACCGTCGAAAAGCCAACGGCAATCATCGACCGCCATGATCGCGCAGGGGCAAGCGCGTTCATGCGCTGCCCCGCGCCAGCCCCAAGCCGTTGCACGGCCAACCCTGCCGGGGGGAGAGGCCGGGATAGCTCGCTCGCCCGTCTGTCACCGAAAGATGCATAGCGCAATGTGTCCGATGCCGCACAACGTCATTCGTTGCCGCCGGCCCGGCTTACCGTTTCGGACCCCGAACGTCGAGCGCGCATCGGGCAGGCCGGCTCGATCCGGAGCCTGACCGGCTTATCCCCAGATCGAATCGACCGTGCGTCGCTTGAACTTCCAGGCGCCGTCCACTTCGACCACGATATCGTCGATACGGCTGTTCTGCACGATTTCGGCAGGTTTTTCCGGCCCCGTCGCACTTTTCATGGTCAGCAGATAGCCCCGCACCCGGATGCCTTCCTCGCAGCGATCGAAAAAGAGATTGGTGAAATGATGCAGGTTGCGATCCTCGGCCATGTCGTTTGCCTGCACGATCATCGCGGCAAGCTGTTCCGGCCCCGAGATGCTCATGCCGGGAAAGCCGCCGGCCGGATGCGGCAGGAAATCGAAAACGCCGTCATGCGTCCAGCATTCCACCCACGCCGGGTCCCGTTTGTCGAACATCCAGATGGCGCGTGCATAGAGATCGCGCAGCAGGCGCTCTTCCTCGCTCGAAACGGGCATACCTTTCCTCTCCAAAGCTTGACGCATGCGCGGACGCGTACCATTACCGCTAATCAACTGTCATTTAATACGCCACAGGTCAACGCAAAGGAGGATGCGATGGAGGTGATTCACGGCAACCAGCGGCAGTGGGCGACCAGCGGCAAAGGACATCGCGCCGGCGGCGTCCTGTTCAAGCCGTTGTTTGCCGGGCGCCCGGGCGCCGGCAACTACTGGCTGACGCTGGTCCACGTCGACACCTATTCCACCCCGGCGCACAGACACAATTTCGATCAGGTCCGGCTCATGCTGGAGGGCGGCTTCAATTTCGGGCCGATGGACCAGCCGGAAGGCTCGATCGGTTTCTTCAGTGCCGGCACCGAATACGCGCAGCACGCGATCGGCCATAACGTGCACCTGCTTTTGCAGTCCGAAGGACCGGATGGCGGCCGCTATCTCTCGCAAAGCGAAGTGGAAGCGACGACCGAGGAACTCAAGAAGACCGGCACGTTCGCTGACGGCAGATATACGCCTCACGGGCCTGACGGCGTTACCAAGGACGGGTTCGAAGCTGTGTGGGAAGCGGCGTGCGGCGAGGACATCCAATACTCCGAAGGGCGTTTCGATGGCGCCGTCATCATGCATCCCGAGCGTTTCCGGTACAAACCGCTTGAGGGATCGAACGGCGCCTACACCAAGCCCATCGGCCAGTTTTCCGAAGAATGCCTGGCCATCCGCTATGTGAAAATCGATCCGCAAGGCCATGCGACATTGTCGAACAACGCCGGATTGCGGTTCGTTTTCGTGCTGAGAGGGCAGGGCGTGGCGGAGGCTGCGGACCAGACCGCGCCCTGGGAAGCCTACTCCGCGTTTCGTCTTGGCGAACACGAACAGCTTACGCTCTGCGCCCAAGAGGAAAGCGAATTTTGCATTCTGGACCTTGCCGAGAAGTTCCTGCAACGCGAGATCGGCTAGAAGTCGCACCGCAAGCCAAGGTTTTTGCCGGCACCTGTGGCGGCGATCCGGCCCGCCCGCTCAACTGCACGGAAGAAACAATAAATTGTCGGGCTCCGGCACGGCCCGCACGGCACGCCGGGTGACGATCTCGCTTCAATCCGAAACAAGCGCCGAAGAAACGAGCCGGTCTCCTTCGCCCGCAGGATCGTGTCGCAAAGGCGTGTGCGCCGCGGCCGTACCTGTCAGCGAGGGGTCCCTGTCAGCGAGGGATGCCTGTCAGCGAGGGATGCCCGTCGGTCGTTTCACCCGCCGCAGAACCAGCCTTTGCAAACTGCGGGGTTTCATCGCCACTACTGCCCCTTTCTGCATCGGCAGATCGTTGGTGGTGTGGATTTCCTCGATCATCTCATCCTTTTCGACGCGTAGCAAACTGATCAGGATAAGCGCGTCGTATTTGAACGGCGACACCAGAACGCCGCCCATCAGCCGCGCCGGCAGCCGGATCGCACCTCCTTCGGCAACATCGCCTTCGTCGACAAAGAGATCGTCGCCACCCGTTCCGCGGCAAAGCTTGTAGTCCTTGGTCGATTTGAGCACATCGCCTTCGAAATAGCGGGTGCGAAACGGGGTGCACGCGCCATCGCTGTCCGGCCATGACCCGATATCGCGCACCACTTTGATCTGCGGAGCGCCGGGGCGGGACGGGAAGTTCTCAAGCGTACCTTCCCATTGCCCCGCCCAGTCCGGCGAAGGCGGGGCCGCCTGCGCTGCCGATGCCGCCGCGACCAGCGCGATGGTCATCATCGTGGGGGCAACCGCCGCGCGTCTCACAGCCGTGTCCGCATGCCGGTATAGAAATAGCGGCCTATGCTGTCGAACTGAGCCCCGACCGAACCGGCGCCGTAAATGCTGAAAGGTGGCGTGACGTCACCCACGTTATCCACGCCGATGTAGAATTCGCGGCCTTTGCCGAACGATATGGCAAAGCGTAAATCGTTGTAAAAGCTGTCGCTCGTCTTGGTATATTCCTTGGGCCGGCGGTTGGGGTTGAGCGGCGCGATGCCGTTGACGGTTTCGTAGAACGCGACATCGTCATTCTTGTAATAGACGCCGCTAAAATAGCGGAGAGTATGTTCGAGCCGCACAGGGCCGACGCGCAAAGCCGTGTTGAAATTCGCCTGCCATCGCGGATTGCTTGGCGTTTCCACCACCTGGGTACGGAAATCGGGCTGGCTGGGCGAGCGGTAATCGTCGCGCCTGATCACGTAAGTGGCGATCGCGCGCAGATCGACGTGCGAGTCCTTGCCCACATCGAACCCGTAACGCGCGTCGAAATCCAGCCCGGATGCGACGAGGCGCGACAGGTTGATCGGATATTGCGAAACCTGGGTGATCAGGTTGTTGGCATTGCGCACCACCAGCCCGCAGAACGGATTGTCGATTGTCGGCGCATCGACGCACTGCGACGGGACGCGCGAAGGGTTGATGATGTTGCCGTTCGCCTGTGCGATCGCGCCTTTCAGATCGATATGGTAATAATCGACCGAGAAAGTGAACGCCCGCAGGAAGCCGGGATTGAATGTCGCGCCGAACGTGTAGGTATTGCCGCGTTCGACATCCAGGTTCGGGTTGCCGCTGGTGACGGTATTGATCGTCGTCGGGATCGTCGGCGCCCGGTAATTGGCCGGAATGCCCAAAGCCGCGCAATTCGCCCGTCGTGTCGAGGTGCCGTTGTTGATGAAACGGGCGTCGCATGGGTCGATGATCGACGTCTGCCCCGTCGTCCGCGGCGCGAAAAGCTCGCTGATGTTGGGCGCGCGCACGGCACGCTGATACGAGCCGCGCAAGGTAAGGGCACGCTGAGGACGATACATCAGGCCCAGCCCCCACGAATCCTTCGTTCCGACGCGCTGGAGGTTGTAGTGGCTCAGCCGGCCCGAAGCACTCAGCTCCAGCCTGTTGACGAACGGGAGATCGGCAAGCAAGGGCAACTTCAGCTCGCCATAGCCTTCGAACACTTCGACCGACCCGCTGGTCCGCTCGCCGCCCGCCAGCGTATTGCCGACCGTATCCCGCGGATCCGGGACGTAATTGGTGCTTTCCCGACGGAATTCGGTGCCGAGAACGAAGGCTACCGGCCCGCCCGGCAACATCAGGAAGCCCGAACTGTCGCCGGTGAGGAAGCCGCCCGCGAGATGCTGTTCGATGCGACCGCGCGACCGGGTGGTCAGGGTGATGTATTCACGTGCAGCCGCGCTGATATTGCCCACTCCGAAGTAGTTGGCCGGCTGGCACTGGGCAACATCGGGATCGGTGCTGGCGGGCGCGGCAAGCCGTGACGCGCACACGATAGCGCCGGGGGTGCCGAGCACGCCTGCCGTGTCGCGCACGGCATCCGATGCCAGGTCCGCCCGCCGCAGGTTCACATTGTTGACGAAATCGGTGGTGATGCTGGTGCGACCATAGCTGTAAGACACCTCGTAACGCAGATGGTCGTTGATCCTGCCTTTCCCGCCGATGACGCCCCGTATCGTTTCCCGCTTGTCGCGCTCGGCAAACACGCCAAGGTCGGGGAGCGACCGTTCGATGACGAAATTGGAGGAAGATGCGGTCGGACCATAGCTGTTGAGCACGTCCAGTGCCTGGGAAGACAGATAGGGATTGGACTTGCTGACGACGAATTCGCCCAGATATGAGGAGCCATAGGCCATCGAACGCTGGTTGATGTAGTCTACCTGACCGAACAGGGTGAGCGCGTCGTTGACATCGAAATGGCCGAGCAGGGTTGCCGACCAGCGGCTGTTTTCCGGCAGCAGCGATCCTTCCGCGATCGGGCTGAGACCGTCGCCACCATCGCTTATCCCCAGATTGGGATAGGCGCGGGTGCCGGTATTGGCAGGCCGCAGCGTGCCATCCGGCTGGAAGCGGTAATAGGGATCGCCATAGGGCAGGGTGCCGCCGGTGGAATAGGCGAGGTAGCGAATGTCGTTGATCGGGACGTTCGCCGGCTGGCCGGGCTGTCCGGCCGCCGGGTTATTGACAAAGTCCGACTGGCCCTTGGAAAATTCGCGATCGGTATAGCGAAGGCCGTCACGATTGGCATATTGCACCGACAAGGCGATATTGCCGCGGCCCTCCGCGAAATTCTTGCCTGCCACGATGCCGAATGTCTGCGCCCCGGCATCGCCGCGACCGCTGATGCCACCCTGAAGGTTGGCCTCCAGGCCTTCGAAATTGTCCTTGAGGACGAAGTTGACGACGCCGGCAATGGCGTCCGCCCCGTAAACCGACGATGCACCGCCGGTCAGGATGTCGACGCGTTCGAGCAGTTGCACGGGAATGGTGTTGGTATCGGGCTGCGACAATTGCTGCGTGCTGGAAACCAGGCGCCGGCCGTTCTGCAGCACGAGCGTCCGGGTGGTGCCCAGGCCGCGCAGATCAAGCAGGTTGATGCCGACCTGGCCCGGCGCCTGGGTTCCCACCTGGGTCGAGGCCGATTGGGTTTGCGTGGTGCGGAACTGGGGCAGGAGACTGAGCTGGTCGCCGACCGAAATGCCACCGTTGTTGCCCACGAAACGACTGGCGACGATTGTCGTGACCGGGTTGGGCGCGTCGAGCCCGGGGGTGCGGATGCGGCTGCCGGTCACGACAATATCGGCGTTTTGCTGATTTCCGGCCGGGCCGGCGTTTTCCCCTGCCGATGTCTGCCGCGCCGGGCGACGCAGCACGATGACGTTGCCGCTGTCGGAAACGATTTCCAGGCCGGTATTGGCGATCAAGGTCTTGAGCGCGGCGCGTGCGTCCTGCCTGCCCGTGACCGCCGGCGTCAGCACGTTCTCGAGCTGCTCGGCAGGCGCGATGATCTGGACACCGGCCTGCCGGGCAAATTCCGGAATGGAACGATTTGCAGCCTGGGCCGGCACGTTGAACGCGCGTTCCTGCGCATGGCTGGCGACGGGCACAGCCATGATCGACAAGGCAGTGCCGGCAAAGAAAGCTGTTCTGATCCTCATGATGTCCCCCGTTCCGTCCCCGTTGCGCGGCAATTGCCGTCGCTATCAAGGAAGATGCGCCGCTAACCGATTTCCTCCATGTTGCGAAAAAGCCACATTATGCCACATTCTGTTGCACGGTGCGCTATCCGGCCGGGTTGATCAGGATGCGAGTGTCACGCTGTCCCCGTTGTCGACCGCCCGGGCGCCGAGACCGATGGCGACGGCGCGCGCGAAGCCGCGCGGGTCGGTGGCCGAAAAGCGGCCGGTTATCCGGCGTTCGCCGAGCGCGGGATCGGCAATGCGGACGGCGATCTCGCTATAGGCCGCGAATTGTGCCGCCGCGTCGTCGAGGCGGGTCCCCTCGAACTCCAGCATGCCCTCGCGCCAGGCCAGGCGCCGCGATACATCCTGCGGTGTCAGCCGCTGCGGAGGGGCGATCGGGTGCGGGGCACCGGGTACCACCTCCACCTCGGTGTTCGCCTTGGCATAGATCGGCGCCACGCGGGACGCCGAAGCCAGCGAGCGGACCCGGACTTCCCCCTCGTGAACGAGCACGCGCGCCGCGCGGTCCGGCGCGGCGCTGACGCTGAAGCTGGTGCCGATCGCCGTGACTTCGGTTTCGCCGGCCCGTACCACGAAAGGACGGCCAGGGTCCCTGGCCACGTCGAACATCGCGCGGCCGGCAACCAGTTCGACATGACGTTCGGCCTTGTTGAACCGGGTCACGATCGATGTCGTTGTGTCGAGCGTCATCCGCGATCCATCGGGCAAGGCTTCGATGCGGATTTCGCCGCGCCGGGTTTCGACCGGATGCCCACCGTCGAGCCAGTCCCGGGCCGCCAGTATCGCGATCGATGCGGCGATCAGCCCGGTCCCTCCGCCAAGAGCGCGGCGGCGGGTAAACCAACGGGTTTGCCGCACAGGCTGGCTGGGAAGAGCCTGTGCCCGATCCATGCGCGCCAACGCCGCCTGCGCGCGGGCAAGTGCGCCCAGACGGCGCGAGTCCCCATCCAGCCACGCTTCCAACGCGCAGGTTTCCTCGTCGGAGAGCGCGCCCCGGTCGAGGCGCGCCACCCAGCGCGCGGCTGCCTCGGCGATCTTTTCGCTAGTCTCGCGCCGCATTGTTCCGGGGTGTCCTGATAGTGAAGCCATGCGCATGAGAGGCGCGGTCCCTGCCGGTTCCGCCACGTCCGAACCGGTCGGCCAGGATTTGCACGGCTTTGGCTATGTGTTTTTCGACCGTGCTTTCCGACAGGCCCATGCGCTCGGCAATCGCGCGCTGGCTCAGGCCTTCCACCTTGCGCAGGCGGAAAGCCTCACCGCACCGCGCGGGCAGGGCGGCAATCGCTTCGGCCACCCGTTGCAGTTCCTGACGGTCGGCGGCTTGCCGCTCGGGCGAGGGGGCGTCCGCCTCGATCCCCAGCAGTTCCAGATCGGCCAGGTCCTGAATCGAAACGATGCGAGATCGGCGTACCTGGCGCAGCAGCAGGCGATGCGCCGTGCGAAACATGTAGGCGCGCGGATTCTCGATGTGGTCGACGCTCGGCAGGGCCGCCAGCACGGCATAGCAATCCTGGACCAGATCATCGATATCGGAACCGGCTGCGCGCCCCAGCCACTTCCGCAATCCCGTTTCATGCGGCAGAATGGCATAGGCAAGCCAGCGGGCGCGGTCGGCGTCGAGCCCGCTCATGGCATGGCCGCTGATCCCGACGTCAGGATGCGGCGCAGGAACATCGTTTCGACCGCGCGGCGCAGCGCCTCGTTGGGCTCTTTGCGAAAGCCGTGGCCCTCGTCTGCAAACAGCAGATACCAGGTGGGAATACCGCGCTTGCGCAGTGCCGCGACGATCTGGTCGGATTCGCGCTGCGGCACGCGGGGGTCGTTGACCCCCTGCATGACCAGCAGCGGCTTGGTGATCTTGTCGACATTGTTGAGCGGCGAAATGCGTCGCAGCACCTCGCGCACTTCCGGCACCCGTTCGTCACCGTATTCCGGCCGGCGCAGATCACGGCGATAGGCGCTCGTATTCTCAAGGAACGACAGGAAATCCGAGATGCCGAAAGCCTCCATTCCGCCAGCCAGGCGGTCGGAATAATGCGTAAGCGACGCCAGCACCATATAGCCGCCATAGGATCCGCCACGCACGACCACGTGGCTGCTGTCGAGATCGGGCTGCTTGGCGATCCAGTCGATCAAGGCCCCGATATCGCGAACCGAGTCCTCTCGTTTAACCCCGTCGTCCAGCGTCATGTAGAGCTTGCCATAGCCGCTGCTGCCCCGCACGTTCGGCTGGATCACCACCGCGCCCGCCTGGCTGGTGATGTACTGGACATTGGGATTGAACCCGGGGCGCACCTGGCCCTCCGGTCCACCGTGAATGTCGATCACCACTGGCAGCTTGCCGCCGGGGCGATGGGCCGGGCGATAAACGAAAGCCGGGATCCGGCGTCCGTCGAAGCTTGGAAAATGCACCAGCGCAGGTTCGGTCAAGGTGTTCGCGTCGATCAGGCCAAGCTCGGAACTGGTCCACCGCTCCAGCCGCCCGGAACGGACATCGGCCACCCAGACGTCACCGGCGGAACCGGGCGATGACAAGCCCAGGGCGAGCCGGGCGCCATCGGGCGAGAATTTCAATCCGCCGATGACCCCTGTGGGAAGCCGCGGGGCAGGGCGTTCCCGGCCGGTGACGAGATCGAGCACGTGCAGGCGCGAGTAACCGTCCTCGTTGACCGAAAACGCCACGAGGCGTCCGTCCGGCGAGACGTCCGCGGTCTCCACGTCCCAGCGCAGGTCCGGCGTCAGCACGCGCTGTGCGCCCGTGGCGATGTCGATTTCGACGAGCCTCGCAAAGTCGCTGCCGACATTGCTGACGGCAATCAGCTTGCGGTTGCCGGGAAGGAAGATTGGCCATCGAACGGCCGCCCCCGCGCTTGCCACCAGCGGCCGCGCGACGCCGGTTTGCAGGTCCACGATAACCAGCGCCTGCTCCACCGACGAAATCTGGCGGCTCACGGCCAGAAGGCGGTTATCGGGCGAAAAGGCCGACGGATATGCCGATCCCTTGTCCTCGTAGACCGTCCGCCTGCTGCCGGGGACGGACGGATCGGCGATCAGCACGCTATAGCTGGACGATCCCCTGGCCGCGCTGGACCAGCCGATCAGGCGCCGGTCCGGGCTTACCGCGGTCAACAGGTTGCGCGCGTTGCCATCGGAAAGCGCGACGGGCTGCCCGGTCAGGCCTTGCGTGTAGACCTGGAACTGTTCGTCCCCGCCATTGTCTCTGATGAACGCGACGTGGAGGCCTTTCGTTGCATATCCGACGGCGACCGGCTCTGGCGCGAACGTCAACTGCGTTCGGGCCCCGCCTGGCGCTGTCACGCGGTGCAACTGGTCGACGGCGCCAAAGCGCGTCTGGATCAGGATCGTGCCGTCGTCAAACCAGTCTGCCAGTGACGCCGCGCGGGACGTTGCATAGGCGGCTGCGGTGCGACGGACCTCGTCCGGTATCTCGGGCACGTTCTCGAGACGCGCCGTCCCGACCTGGCGGACGGCAACATCGGGCGTGACAGCATCCTGCGCGGAAAGCGGCATGGCCGGCAACGCCGCAACGGCGATCCCCAATACTATCGATTTCAGGCGCATCCCCAATCTCCCCACGCAAGGCCCAATATAACAAGAGGCGGGGCATCGAAAAATCCGCCATGTCTGCGTTTGCGATAGCGGTTGCCGCGCCTTCGTGTCTCTATCGGATCAGAGGGAGGATGGACATGCACATCGGTCGACGCGGTTTTCTGGTTTCGACAGGGCTGGCGGCGCCGGTGCTCGCAAGGTCGGAAGTGCCGGCCAAAGGATTGTCGCGGGCAACGGCAGGCGATGCCGACGCCCGGTTGCGCACGGGCGAGGCGAGCGAGACCAGAACGGTGCACGGCGCCGTGCGCGGCTACTGGCGCGAAGGTGTCCATTGCTTCAAGGGCCTGCCCTATGCCGGTGCGCCCGTCGGGGCGCACCGCTTTGCCCGCGCACCGGCGCTTGCGCCCTGGGCGGACGTGCGAAACGCCTTCACCTATGGCCCGGTCTGTTCACGCACCGAGCGACCCGCCGACGAGGCCGCCAACGAATGGCCGTTTCTTCTGCCCCGCGGGCAGGCAAGCGCCATGCTCGAAGATTGCCTGCGCATCAACATCTGGACGCGGGGGCTTGCCGACAGCGCGCGGCGCCCGGTCATGCTCTGGCTCCATGGGCAGGGGTTCATGGGGGGATCAAGCCAGGATTTCCTTGCGACCGACGGCGAGAACATGGCGCGCACCCAGGATGTCGTCGTCGCCAGCATCAACCATCGCATCGGGCCGCTCGGCTACATGCATCTGGCCCGCTGGGGCGGGGACGAAGCGCTGGATTCGGGCAATGTCGGGATGCTCGACATCGTCGATGCGCTGGCCTGGCTGCGCGACAATGCCGCGGCATTCGGCGGCGACCCCGGCAACGTCACGATCTTCGGCCAATCGGGGGGCGGCTTCAAGGTCAGCGTTCTCATGGCCATGCCCGAGGCCAAGGGCCTGTTCCACAAAGCGATCATCCAGAGCGGTGCACGACTGAACGTCCATGATCCGGACGGAGCACACGCGCTGGCAGAAGCGACGTTCGCCGCGGCCGGACTTGCTGCGGGCGATGTCGCCGGCTTGCGCGCCCTGCCTGTCGCAAAGCTTCTGGAGGCGGTCGATCAGGCCACGGGCGCGGTCATGCGCAGCTCCCGGCGCAGCACCGATTACCGCCGCGCGCCGTCGTTCTACTGGATGCCGGTTTCGGGCGTGCCGAGCCTGCCGGCCCAGCCCTGGGACCCAGTCGCGCCCGAGGTTTCGCGCATGGTGCCGGTCATCGTCGGATCGACCACGCACGAGGCCTCTCCCGCCGTCAACGATCCCGGTCTCGCGCGGATCGGATGGGATGGCGTGGTGGCTCGGTTGACACCCCAGCTCGCCGACAAGACGGAAGCGGTCATCGCCGCGGCCCGCGCCGACCAGCCTGGGGCCGCCCCGGTCGATATCCTGGCGATGATCGAAGGGCGCGGCTTTCGCCTGTCGGCCGCGGCGCTGGCCCGCGCCCGCGTTGCCCAGGGCGGGGCGCCCGTCTACAATTACGTTTTCGCCTGGCGCACGCCCTCGTTCGACGGGCGACCCGGAGCCTTTCACACCGCCGACCTGCCGTTCGTCTTTGCCAACAGCCGCCTGGTCGACCAGATTTCGGGTGGGGGTTCGCGGGGGCAAAGCCTGGCAGACAGGATGTCGGGCGCCTGGGCCGCTTTCGCGCGCACCGGCCGCCCGGCGGCTGCGTCGCTGCCTGTTTGGCCCGCGGTGAGCGGCGGCAACCTCAACACGATGATATTCGACGATACGTGCTACGTGGATCCGGCACGGGACTCACGGTTGATCTCGCTTTTCGGATGACTAGGCGGCGCCTAGCAATGGCGCGGCTTCGTTCACGGCTTTGACGCCAGCCAGATACGAGAGCCATCCGGGCAATAGCTGCCCACGCATCGCGTATAATTCCTGGTCTCGCTGCAAAAGATCGTGCCCCTGTCATCAGGCAACGTGTGTTCAAGCTCCATCAATGGAGATTCGAGATCGCCTTTTCATTCGACAGTATGGCGGATTTCGGGTTTCATTACTGCGTTGCTGCATATAGAGAAAATCAAAATGCAATCTTGATGCAATAGCAATCGTGATGCATTTTAGATTCTCGATCCGGGAGAATCATATGTCGAAAGCAGCGCAAACCTACGGTCTCCAACTGTTCAGTGTGGCTTTCGAGATATTCGGAGACTTCGAAGCCGGCCTTGTCCGCGTGCGGGAAGCAGGCTTCACCTCGGTGGAGCTCCCTTCGATGTTCGGGCGGTCCGCCGTGGAGATGCGGCGGATGCTGGATGCTGCGGGGCTCGAATGCGTCGGCGTCCAGTACTTCGGGTTCGAAGCGCCGTCCGCCATTCCCGGCGCGTTGAATCTGTCCAGGCATGTCGAAGCGATCCGGGACGAGCTTGGCATCCTGGGTGCCAGATATGCGGTCATGGGGCTCCATCTCCTGCCCGAGGTACCCGGCATGTGGGAAAACCCGGACCCCTTCGATGCGTTGCGCACCGTGTCCCGGCAGATGTCGGTTGCAGAGTGGCAGGCAACCGCCAATCTGCTCAATACTGGTGGCGCGGTTTTCCGCGAAGCCGGTATCGGGATGGCATATCACAATCACTCCCGCGAATTTGCCGGCATCGGCGAAACCACCGGCTGGAACATCCTTCTGGCCGAGACCGATCCGGCGATCGTGGATTTCGAACTCGATATCGGCTGGGCCGCGGCTACCGGCCAGGACGTGATCGCACTGATGCGGGAAGCGGAGGACCGCATCCGTCTGATCCATCTCAAAGACTGCGGAAAGGCTACGGAGCCTGGGTTTGATTTCGTCATCGACCCGGTGCCCATCGGACAAGGCAAGATCGACTGGTCGCTGGTGCTGCAGCAGTGCGAGAACATGCCTATCGAGGCGCTGCTGATCGAGAACGAGCATATTCCGGATATGTCGGGCTTCGACGCCGCCGCCCAAGGGCTTGCGCATCTGCGGCGGATAGGGGGGTGAACCCGATGCCCGGCATTCCGTATCCCGTAACGCAGCAGCAATCGTCGCGAGCGGACGTTTTCCGAGGACGGGGATGATGCGCGCTATCTCGATCCGCCGGTCGACGTGGCTGAGCGGCATGGAAATGGAGGTATGATCCTACTGCCGTCAGTCGAGGCGCGTTTCATGCCGCGAGAGCGCGCGCCGATTTCCGGACGCGCGCCCTCCCTGGCTTGTCAGTAACGCACCGTGGCAATGAAATTCCACTGCCGCGGCGGGGCCGGGTTGCCGATGATCGCGCCGTTGGCGGCCGTGGTGCCGGCAAAGATGTTGGCGTAGTATTCCCGGTTGGTGAAGTTCGAGACCGTGCCGGCCAGCGTCAGCTTGTCCGAAGGCGCGGTCCACGCGATGCGGGCATTGCCGATGGCATAGGCGCGCTGGTCCGAACCGGCCGTGTTGCGGGCATCGAAATAGACTCGGTCGCGGAAGCTGTAATCGGCGTGAAGGCTCAGCGTCCCGTTGCGCTCGCCCAGCGGCAGGTCATAGGTCGCACCAACCGAGTAGGTCCACCTGGGCGTGCGGGGCAGCAATTTCGAATAGGCGTCCCGGCTTTGCGCCGCAGATCCGGTGAAGGTCGTGCCATCGCTGCCGCAGGTGGAGGCCGAGGCATTGGCCAGGTAACCGATGACCTGGCAGCTCAGCGCGCGATATTCGCCATCGGTATAGGCCGCCGTGCCGTTGAGCTGAAGGTGCGAAACCGGCTTGACGATGGTTTCCACTTCCACGCCGCGGATGCGCGCCCGACCGCCGTTCAGAATGAAGGTTTCGAGCGTGCCGGAACTCGTCCCGGCCGAACCGTCGAGCTGGATGTTGCGGTAATCGTTCCAGTAGGCCGCAATGTTGAGGCGGGCGCGGCGATCGAAGAAATCGCTCTTGATGCCGATTTCATAGGCGTTCAGCCGCTCGGGATTATAGGGCTGGAGATAGGTGAGCGACTGTGCGCGCCCGTTGAATCCGCCGCTTTTGAAGCCTTTTGAATAAGACGCGTAGATCAGCACGTTCGGCGCTGCCTTGAACGCCAGATCGGCGCGCGGATCGACCGAGTCCCAGCTCTGCCGCACATTGAACACGCAGTTGTTCGGCGTCGCAGAGATCGGCTGATAGGTATAAGGCGCCGGAACGCAGGTGCTGGTCAGCGTTTCGGTCTGGCTGAACGCCAGGGCCTTGCGCTCGTGCGTGTAACGCACGCCGCCGGTCAGCGTCAGCTTGTCGGAAAGATGCCAACTGGCCTGCCCATAGGCGGCATAGCTGTTGACCGACACGGTATTCGCCAAACGATAGTTCAGGGCGAAAACGGCCGGCGTCGGAATGCCGAACTGGTTCTGGAACGCCGTCTGGCCGATCTGGTTGTAAATGCCCGTCAGCGCCTGATAAAGGCCCGGGAAGTTGACGGTCTGCGAAATGTAGCGCGGCTTTTCATAGAAGTAGAAAAGCCCGGTCGTCCAATCGATGCTGTTGTTGAACGCTTTGCCCGTGGCCTGGAGTTCCTGGCTGAACTGGCTTTGGCGGTCCTCGTCCGACTGGGTGTTGAGCCCGGCGGACGACGCCGAGTTGTCGTGATCGTAGAACGCGGCCTGCTTGCGATAGGCGGTGATCGATTTGAACGTCGTCGAGCCCAGGTTATAAACCGCGGTCAGCGAAACGCCGCCGGCATCGAGGTCGCTGCGCGTGCCGCCCGTGGAGTTGCTGGTATAGATGCTGGAGGTGATCTGGTTGGCGCCGAACGTCACGCCCGAGGGCAGGCCGACGAGCTGGTTCCACAGGAACGTCGGGTAATTGGCGCTGCCATCGGGGAAAGAGCCTTGCTGGATTGCCACGATATGCTGGGTCGCCGGGTTCTGCCGCCGGCTCTGCCCGTCGAGCGCAAGAGTGAACTCGAGATTGTCGGTCGCTTTGTACTGCAGCGCGAAACGGCCGATCCAGGCGTCTTCGTTGTTCGTGCGCACCCCGCCGGACTGCAGCCCGTAACCGCCATAGGTCCGCCGCGCGACCGACAGCTTCGCCGAGAGCTTGCCCGGAATGATCGGCCCGGATACCGCCGCCGACAGGTCTGCCCGCCCAAAGGACCCGGCGGTGAACTGCGCGATCGCGGTAAGCTCGTCGCTCGGCGCCGTGGTGGTTACGTTGATCGCGCCGCCCAGCGTGTTCTTGCCGAACAGCGTGCCCTGCGGGCCGCGCAGCACTTCAAGCGTCTTGATGTCGAGCAGGTCGAATACCGAACCGACCTGGCGCGCATAATACACGCCATCGACATAGAGCCCCACGCCCGGATCGGAGGTCGGCAGGAATTCGTTCTGGCCGACGCCGCGAATGTAGATCGACGAGGTGAACGCGTTGCCCGAAATGCCGCCGCCGATATCGAACTGCAGGCCCGGCGTCGCACGCACCGCATCTACCACGGACCGCGCGCCGGTGCGTTCGATGTCGGCCGAACTGATGGCCGTAATGGCGATCGGCAAGGTTTGCGAAGCTTCCGCCCGGCGCCGCGCCGTCACCACGATATCCTGAATTTGGTCGCCATTGTCGGCGGCCGTGGCCGTGGCTGTCGCGGTTGCCGAGGCATCCTGTGCCTGTGCCGGAACCGCCAGTGCCATCGCCAAACTTGCGCAAGATACGCGCCCGACCCAATGCTGCATTTTCTGCATCCTCCATCCTGATCTTATTTATTGTCTTGGCAAGAACATCGCCGTTTCAGGCCATGTCATTGATCCGCAAAAACTCTAATTCGTTAAACCGGCGGGCAGTAATGGTTTACTGGCCTGCGCGATCGTCGTTCCTCACTTTGGCAGTCGAGCGACAATATCCGCTCTTAAAATCATCGATATCCTGTTCTTGTGCACAAGGCGAAGGGCGGTGAAACCCGTTTCAGTCACCTGAATGGCAAGAACCGTGAAACAGATTGCAAAGAACCGGCGTGCCGACCTGGCCATCCCTGCGAGATCTAAAGGAGGGCAAGAGGCATCCATGCGAACCGCAACAACAATGCAACCCTGAAGCATCAAAATCTGCTATCATGTAGGACAATCCGAAGGGTCTATTAGCGCCCATTGCGATCAAAAACCAGCGCTATTTTGCATCGGATGCGAGAAGGCGCATTTTCCTACGCGCCTCAATGTAACGCATTATCTCTCCCGGCGATGTTTTGTCGGACGACTGCATGCCCGTTTGGGCAGGTCGTGGCTATTGGCGCCATTGTCAGGCTCCCCGCCCGCCCTGCCGTCGGTCGGGTGTCCCGGCCAGGCTTGAGATGGTTCAATCGCCTTATCAGCGATGCTCGTTATCGTCCGGCGGCGTCATGGCTCTAGATGCCTGTGCAATCAGGAGATCCAGTGATGACAGAGCACCGCCAGCTGCATCTTGGCGCCATTCTCGAGGGTGTCGGCACCGATCAGTTTTCGTGGCGCGATCCGGCGTTGCCCGCCAATGCCAGCGTCAGCATCGACTGGTATGTCGAACAGGCGCGCTTGGCCGAAGCGGCCAAGTTCGACCTTGTCTTCATTGTCGACAGCCCGTTCATCACCCCCGACACCGCGCCGCATTTCCTCAACCGGCTGGAGCCGCTCACGCTGCTTTCGGCGCTGGCGCTGGCGACCAGCCGCATCGGCCTGGTCGGCACGCTGACCACGTCCTATTGGGAGCCCTACAACGTGGCGCGGCAATTCGGGTCGCTCGACCATATCAGCAAGGGCCGCGCCGGGTGGAACGTGGTGACCACGGGCCTGGAAGGCGCAGCGGGCAACTATGGCCGTACGGACCATTTCCCCCATGCCGAACGCTATGCCCGCGCGCGCGAGTTCGTGGAAGTGGTCCAGGGCCTGTGGGACAGCTACGAAGACGATGCGTTCGTCGCCGACAAGGCCAGCGGCCTGTTCCTCGACAAGGCCAAGCAGCACCGCCTCGATCACAAGGGCGCGTTCTTCTCGGTGGCCGGGCCGCTGGCGCTCACCCGGTCGCCGCAGGGGCAGCCGGTGATTTTCCAGGCCGGCGACAGCGCCGAGGGGCGCGATCTGGGGGCCGCGATCGCCGACGGCACGTTCGCCTCGGCCGCCGATTTCACCGCGGGGAAGGCCTATTATGCCGATCTCAAGGCGCGCGCCGCCGCGCTGGGGCGCAATCCCGATCATATCAAGGTGTTGCCCGGCCTGTTCCCGGTTATCGCCGAAACCGACGAAGAAGCCCAGGCGATCGTGCGCGCCCAGGACGAAGCGCTCGATTTCGGCAAGCTGCTGGTGCAACTGGGCCGGGCATTCAACTATCACGATTTCGCGCAATACGATCCCGATGCGCCGTTCCCCGATGTGTCGGGTCTTTCGCTCAACAGCTACAAGGGCCAGGCCGAACGGATCGTGGCCACCGCCCGGGCCGAGCGGCTCACGCTGCGCCAGACGGCCTGGCGCTTCGGCCAATGGCGCAGCCCCTTCGTCGGCTCTCCCGAAACCATCGCCGACGAGATCGAGCGCTGGTTCGTGGGCCGCGCCGCCGACGGGTTCAACCTGCGCGTGACCCGGCCGGGGGAATTCGCTCTGTTCCGCGAAAGGGTCGTGCCGATCCTGCAGAAACGCGGTCTGTTCCGCACGGACTATACCGCGCAAACGCTGCGCGGGCATCTTGGCGTTCCGGTGCCGGCTCACCGCCATGCCGCGCCGGTCTTTGCCGAAGCCGCCGAATGAATTCTCCGCCGCTGACCTTGCGCACCGATGTGCTGGTGATCGGCGGGGGCATGGCGGCAGCCTGGGCCGCGCTCGCGGCTGCGAGCGAGGGCGCTGCGGTTACGGTGGTGGACAAGGGCGCGATGGGCACCAGCGGCGTTACCGCGACGGGCGGCCCGGGCCATTGGTTCGTGCCGCCCGAAGGGCGCGAGGCCGCGATCGCGCGTCAGGTCGATCGGGCCCAGGGGCTCGCCGATCAGGCATGGATGGAGCGCGTTCTCGATCTGACCTGGCGTTATCTGCCCACTATCGCGCCCTGGTATCCCTTCGGCAGCGATGGGCGGGGCGGGCGGTACATCCAGGGCGTGCGCGGGCCGGAATATATGCGCGCCCTGCGCCGTGCCTGTCTTGCGGCCGGGGTCACGCTGCTCGATCATCACCCCGCGCTGGAATTGCTGGCCGATGACGACGGCGCGATAGCTGGCGCGCGGGGTCTCGCCCTGGCCCATGGCGGCGAGGAATGGGAAATCCGCGCCGGTGCCACCATCCTCGCCACCGGCGGCTGCGCGTTCCGGTCGGGCCTGATCGGCAGCCATACACAGACCGGGGATGGCTTGCTGATGGCGGCCGAGGCCGGGGCGGTGCTGTCCGGCATGGAATTCTCGATCTCGTACTCGCTCTCGCCGGCCTGGGCCTCCACCCGCACTCTGCCGTTCACCGCCGCCCGCTTCTTTCGCGAGGATGGGCAGGAACTGGTCGTTCCCTCGGCCAGAGCGGGGCATGCGCATTATCAGGCGTTGGGGGCCGCGATGCTGCAAGGACCGGTGTTCGCCGATCTCGGCGCCGCGCCGGCGGCTCTGCCGGCCGTCTTGCGCCAGATCCAGCCCCTGACCATGGCCGCTTTCGAACGGCGCGGCATAGACCTGTTCCGCCACCGCTTTCCGGTGCGGCTCTATGGCGAGGGCACGATCCGCGGCACGGGCGGCATTGCCCTGGCCGACGAGGCTTGCGGCACAGGCATTCCGGGCCTCTATGCCGCAGGCGATGCGGCCTCGCGCGAGTTGGTGGCAGGCGCGATCAGCGGGGGCGGGGCGGTCAATTCCGCCTGGGCGCTGTCGTCCGGCCGCATTGCCGGGGCCGCTGCCGCCCGCCATCGGCGCCCGGCCGCCGGTGGGCGGGTGCGGCCGCTGGGCGAAGCGGGCCTGCGCCCATCTACCGGAAGATTGCCGATCGCCGCCACGCCCCTCCAGCAGGCGATCGAAGCCGAAGTGCACGGGCTGGACCGCGCGCTTTGGCGCCGCGCGGCGACATTGCGGCAATCGGCACAGGTGCTTGACGAGGTCTGGAACGAGATCGCCACCCGTGCGCCGCCGGGCGATCCGCACGGCCGGCTGGAATGGCGGGCAACCGCCGCCATGGCGGCCACGGCCCGGTGGTGCACGGCAGCGGCCGCAGCGCGGCAGGAAACGCGCGGGATCGCGGCGCGCGCCGATTTTGGCGGCGCCGATCCGGCCCAGGCGCGCCGGCTGTTGACCGGCGGACTGGCGCAAGTATGGACGCGGCCGCTGGGCGCGGACCGTCCGGCAGAGGTCGCGCTGTGATTGCTGCGCTGGTGGCAAAGCGCTGCACCGGTTGCATGGCCTGCGTGGACCAATGCCCGACGCGCGTGTTCGAGCCGGGGGAAACCGGCGTCCCGGTGATTGCCGCCCCCGATGCCTGCCAGACCTGCTATTTGTGCGAGCTGGCGTGCCCGGTCGATGCGCTCTGGGTCAATCCCGATGCGGGCAGCCGCGCCGCACCGCCCGAGGAAACCCTCGTCGCGTCGGGCCAGCTTGGCCAGGTCCGCCGCGATCACGGCTGGGACGAACCATTCGATGGCGGGCAGCTCGATGCCTATCGCCTGCTGGGTCCCTTGCTCAACGAAGGGGTTGAGATCGCCGCCCGCCACTATGACACGCTGGTCCGCCGCGCCTGATCCGTCGAATGTTTGCCGGCGCGGCGGATCGGGTGCCGGCTGCGTTCAGAACGTCACCCCCACGCGCGTATAATAGAAACCGCCGGACAGGCCGAAAGGCGCGAAATTGCCATAGGCGCCCGAACCGTCAAAGGCGACGATGCCGTTGCGATCGGGATAGACGTCGAACAGGTTGTTGGCGCCCACCGACAAGCTGACCTTGTCGGAAAGCCTGTAGCCAAGTTCGAGATCGGTGACCCACTTGGCGCCGAACGTTCGATCGCTGGCGGCCACGTTGCTGCTTTCGGTATAGCGGCCATAGCGGGTGGTGCGAACCAAGGCGCTTATCCGGTCCAGGCTCCAGTTGGCCGAAAGCACGACTTTGCTTTGCGGCACGGCCACCAGCAGGTCTTGCTGCACCTGCCGGCCGAACAGCACGACGTTGAGCGAGGAGAGCTGCGAAGGGTTGGCGATAACGTGCAGGATCCTGGTGTCGAAATAGCTCCACGCCGCGTTGAGGCGGGCCGTGCCCAGGCGGCGGGTGTGCAGCGTATATTCGGCCACCACGTCCACACCGCGTGTGCGCGTGTCGATGGCGTTGGTAAAGAACTGCGCGCTGTCCACCCCGGTCACGCCATTGGCGACAAGGATGTCTCTGATCGCGCGGCCGCCGTTGGACGCGGTCCCGAGGAAATCGGTCTTGACGATGCGATCGTCGATGCGGATCTGATAGCCGTCCACCGTCAGTCGCACGGGGCCGCGCTCGAACGTGATGCCCGCGGTGAAATTGAGCGACCGTTCGGGTTTCAGCGGCTGGGCGCCGAGCGCGCGCGCTGCGGCAGAATCCACCGGCAGGAATTTTGACGTGGTCAGCACGCGTTCGTTGCCCACCACGGTTGCGGTGTTCTGGGTGGTGGAAAAGGCGGTCTGCGCCAGTGACGGCGCGCGAAACCCGGTGTTCACCCCGCCGCGTATTGCCAGGCCGGGCGCCAGTTCATAGCGCGTGGTGATCTTGCCCGAAGCGGTGTTCCCGGCGCTGTCGGAATAGTGCTCGAACCGCCCGGCCACGCCCACGAACCACGCCGGGGTCAGCTTGGTCGAGATGTCGATATAACCTGCCACGTTGTTGCGCGAAACCTGTGCGGCATCGGCCGGCGAAGTGCCGGTGAACGAGGCCAGGCCCGGCGAAGGCGATTGGCCGCCATAGAGCGTGCCGAACGGCGTGCTGTCGCGCGGGACGACATAGCCGCCGTCGCGATAGCTGTCGGGCTCGCCCGCGCGGTTGGCGAACTGTTCGAAGCGGTGCTCGATCCCTGCGGCCACGTTCAGCTTGTCGGCCAGCCCGATCTCGAACCCCTTGGAGACGTCGAGGTTGTTGACCCACAGGGTCTGGATCTGGCGGCCCATGTAGAACGCGGTCTTGCTGGTCGGCCCGATCGAGGGATTAAGCGTGTTTTCCGCCCCCAGCTTGACCGAATCCCGGCCGAAGCTGGTGGAAAGATCGGCGCTCCAGCCGCCCAGCGCGCTGCGCAGGCCCCAGGTGGTCTGATAGTCCCATTCCCAGATCCGGCGATAGGCCTGGAAACCCGATGGATAAATCTCGGGCAGCGCGGCGATCGAGGTGGCCGGCACGAAGGCGCCGCGCGCATCCTTGATGTCGCGATAGCTGAGCGTCGAAAAGGTATAGAGGCGCGTGGTGTCCGAAAGCGGCGCTTCGGCATTGATGCTGCCATTGATGATCTTGTCGCGGTTGGACCGGCCATAGCCGCCGGCAATCACCTTGTTGGCATTCGCTTCGCGCGGATCGGGCTGGCCGTTCACCAGGGGATAGACGCGCGCAACCGGATCGGCCGAACTCTCCGCGCGGTCATGGTACTTGCCTTCCACCGCCACGCGCACGAAGCCATCGGTGCCCAGCCGCGTGCCGTATGACAACGTCTGCTGCAACAGCGCGCCGCCGCGTTCGTAAAGCTGGCCGGCGGTGCTGTTGAATTCCCCGCCCTGCGGCGCATCGTCGAGGATCAGGTTGATCACCCCGGAAATGGCGTCGGACCCGTATTGCGCGGCCGCCCCGTCGCGCAGCACCTCGATCCGGCCCACCGCGTTGGTGGCGATCAGGTCCACGTCGACCGGGGTGGAGCCACCCGCCACGCGGCTGAGGTTGTTGATCAGCGATGTCGTGTGCCGCCGCTTGCCGTTGACCAGCACCAGCAGATAGTCGCCCGACAAGCCGCGGATGGCGATCGGCCGCACGCTGGCCGAGGTGCCGCCGCCGCCCAGCGCCGGCATGGTCAGCGAAGGCACGATGTTGCTCAGGATTTCCTTGAGGCCGGTGCGCCCGGTCTGCTTGAGATCGGCCGGCGTGATCACGTCGATCGGCACGGGGCTGTCGGCCACGGTGCGGGGCGGGCCGCCGCGCGTGCCGGTCACGACGATGGCATCGCCTCCGGCTTGGTCGGTCTCGGCCGCGTCGGGCGCGCCGGCCGGCGCAGGCGCCTGGTCGGCTTGTGCGGCAAGCGCCGGCACGGATGCCGACGCAGGCGCCAGCACCCCGGCCAGAGCCGTCGTGAAAAGATACGATCGCATGAAAAGTCCCCGTCTCGATTGATAAAGCACCGATGGTGCGAGCGGGGCCGGTTTGCGAAATTATACTCAACCGATCCAATTGAGTATTGTTGATCGTCTATGATCTCTGGCAATAGGCGAAACTAGACGAGCGGCGCGAAAGCCCCGGCGAGCGGACGTGGCGCTTTCACTTCGCCGGCCTTGCTGAACGTGTCGAGCACGCGCTGCTGCGCCGCGATGAGCGCGGCATCGATCGGCGCGCGCTGCCGACGGTTGCGCTCCACGGTGCCGCGGGCAACCTCAAGCGGCAGCCCGGTCTCGCGCGAAAGGACAGCCGAATAGGTATCGCTGTGGCTGGCCGCCCAGGCCAGGGCGCGGCTTTCGCGGGCCAGGAAGTCGGTCAGCAAGGCGCGCTTGGTTCTGACCGCACCGGCAAATGCCACGTCAAAGCCCGTGCCATTGGAAAACGGGCGCCCGTCGACCACAATGCGCGCGCCTTGCGACAAGGCGGTCACGGTATAGGGCGTCCAGGTGGACCAGGCATCGATCGCGCCGGTCTGGAGCGCGGCCTGGCTGTCGCTGGGGGAAAGGAACACCATTCGCACCGCATCCTTGGCAAGGCCGGCGTCCTCCAGGGCGCGCAGGACCAGGAAATGGCCGACGCTGCCACGGGTAGAGGCGATCTTCTTGCCCACCAGATCGTGGATCGAGCGGGCCGGGGACCTTTCCGGCACGATGATCGCCAAGGCGCCGGGCGGCGTGGGCCGTTCCACGGCCATGGCGCCCACGGCCACGATCGGGCTGCCCGCCTGATAGGCGAACTGGAACGGCGCATCGCCGGCAAGGCCAAGATCGACCGCGCCCGATCCCAGCGCTTCGAGCAGGTTCTGCGCGGCCGGAAATTCCGACCATTCGACGCGATAGGCCGCCCCGTCGAGCACGCCGGCCGCCAGCATCAGCGCCTTGGTCGTGCCGCGCTGGTTGCCCACACGCAGCGTATCGGATGCGGCCTTGCCCCGGTCGCAGGCGGCCAGGGCAAGGAACCCGCCCGCCGCCAGGATGGCGTGGCGGCGGGAAAAGGAGGGGTTGACGCGGCTTTGCGCGGTCACAGATCGGCCCATAGCGGTTCATCGGCAATCAGCACGCGGTGCAGTTCGCGCGGGAAATCGCCATAATTGCGCACGGCGTAATGCACCGTGGCGCGGTTGTCCCAGAAAGCCACGGAATTGCGGCGCCAGGAAAACCGCACCTGCAATTCCGGCCGCTTGTACTGCTGCAGGATCTGCGCGAGCAGGTCGCGGCTCTCGGCCAGTTCCACGCCCAGGATCTGCGGCTGCTGCGAGAAATTGACCCACAGCGTCTTCCGGCCGGTTTCGCGGTGGGTGCGGACCACGGGATGCGCCACGATCGGATATTCGTGCCCGGCGGCTTTCAGTGCGCCCAGGAAGTTGTGCGTGACGTGAAGACCTTCAAGCCGCGTCTTGAGCGCTTCGGGCAGGCTTTCCCAGGCAAGATGTGCATCTACCCAGATGGTATCACCGCCGGTTTCGGGCAGCGTCACGTCGCGCAGCACCGCGCCCCAGGTAGGCACCAGGCGCCAGCTTGTGTCGGTGTGATAGGCATCGCCCTTGTCGAGATGCTCGATATAGCGGTCGCCCGCCCGCTTAAGGTCCTGCGCGGCAATGGCGTGGATCGGCTTGATCCCGGCACTGTGGCGCGTCGTTGGGTGGGTATAGAGCGGGCCGAACTGGCCGGCGAAGGCCGCCTGCTGCTCGTCGGTCAGGATCTGGTCGCGAAAGAAGATCACTTTGAAGCGCAGCACGGCGGCACGGATCGCCTCGCGCTGAAGCGGGGTGATCGGGCGCGACAGATCGATGCCCGAAACCTCTGCCCCGATCGTGGGCTGCAGGCGGGCAAAGGCAAGGCCGTGGTCGGTCCGGTCGAGGATGTCGGTCGTCATGGGGTGTCTCCTCAGGCAGCGCTGCGCGCGCTGCGGGCGATGGTGTTGCGGTTGGGGGGAATGGGCAGGCCCAGCGTGTCGCGGAATGTCCGCCCCGGATAATCGGTCTTGTAGATACCGCGCTGCTGCAGGATGGGCACCACTTCGTCCACGAACAGCTCAAGCTGTCCCGGCAGGCTTTCGAACAAGGTAAATCCGTCGGCGGCGCGCTGATCCAGCCACTGCTGGAACCGGTCGGCAATCTGCTCGGGCGTGCCCACGAAATGGCCGCGCGGGGTGGCGGTGCGCAGCGCGATTTCGCGCAAGGTCAGGCCCTGGTCGGCCAGCGCCAGCACCCGGGCCGACTGGCTCTGGTTGCTTTTCTGCCCTTCGGCGGCGACATGGCGCGGGAACGGACCGTCGGGATCATAGACGCTGAAGTTGTGATCGTTGAAGCCGCGGCCCAGCGCGCGCAGGGCATTTTCCAGATTGCCCAGCGCCACCAGCTCGCGATAGCGCGCCTCCGCTTCGGCCTGGGTGCTGCCGATGAACGGCCGTGCGCCGGGAATGATGAAGACCTGATCGGGATCGCGGCCGAACCCGCGCGCGCGGGCCTTGACATCGGCATAGAACGCCTGGGCCTCGGTCAGGCTGTCCTGGAACGTGAAGATCGCCTCGGCATGTCGCGCGGCAAAGCTGCGCCCGTCCTCGCTCGATCCGGCCTGGAAGATGACCGGTTGCCCCTGCGGCCCGCGCGAAATGTTGAGCGGCCCTTTGACTTTGAGGAACGCGCCCTCGTGATTGAGTTCGTGCAGCTTTTCAGAGTCGAGGAACTGCCCGCTGGCCTTGTCGCGCACCAGGGCTTCGTCTTCCCAGCTGTCCCACAGGCCCTTGACCACATCGAGGTATTCGTCAGCCAGGGCATAACGCGTGTCGTGCGCCAGGTGCTCTTCCTTGCCGAAATTGGCGGCGCTGCCTTCCAGCCAGCTCGTGACCACGTTCCACCCCGCGCGGCCGCCGCTGATGTGATCGAGCGAGGCGAACTGGCGCGCCAGATTGTAGGGTTCGGTATAGGAAACCGTGACCGTGCCCACCAGGCCGATGCGTTCGGTCACCGCGGCCAGCGCCGACAGGATGGTCAGCGGCTCGAAGCGATTGAGATAATGCGGGCTTGAGCGAGCATTGATCGAAACGCTGTCGGCCACGAACAGGTAATCGAACTTGCCACGCTCGGCGGTCTGCGCCTGGCGCTTGTAGAATGCGAAGTTGGTGCTGGCGTCGACCAGCGCGTCGGGGTGGCGCCAGTCGTCCCAGCCCGGGCCGACTCCGTGGAGAATAAATCCCAGGCGCAGCTGTCTTGCGATGGTCATGGCGCGGTCCTTTCGATCTGCCTGGCGGGCTTTCCCGGTCACGTCCATCTTAGGCGCCAGTGCCGCCACGGCGACCGAGAGCTGCTCAACTCTATTCGAGAATCGCCAAACCCTTGCCGCGCTGCCGGGCAGGCCTGGGGCTCAAAGCGCATAGGCGGCTTTGAGGAACACGGTGCGAGGCGGGTTCTGCGCGCCTTGCAGCAGCTGCGTTCCCGCATAGGGTCCGGACCGGATCGGCGCGCCCACCGGCGTAAGCGAGGTAAAATAGAACGAATTAGCCAGATTGCGCACCGTGAGCGTGAACGTCCACCGCTCGTCGGCCGTGGCATAGCTGGCAAAGGCATTGGCAAAGCCCTGCGCCCCGATGCGGTATGCGGCCGTGTTGAGCGCGTTCGAAAAGTACGAGGTCTGGAAATTGCCGCTTGCGCCAAGCTTGATTTCGCCCGGCACGGCCAGTGGCACGGTCCAGGTGGCCGAGGCAAAGTAATGCCACCTGGGCTGCAGCGGAAACTGGTTGCCGGTATAGGTATAGGCCGGAACGGTGCCATAGGCGGGCGCGGCGTAGTCGTCATACCGCGTGGCGAGATAAGTCACGTTGAACGCCAGCGCGAGCCGGCGCCATGGCTGGGCGGCGGTCTCCAGCTCGAACCCTTCGGTATGGGCCGCGGGGGCATTGCCGCGCGTGCTCACGTAAGTGCCCGACACCGGGCTATAGGCCGAGACGGCGGTTTGCAGGTTCTTGTAATCGTTATAGAACCCCGTCAGGTTGATGCGCAGTTTGCGATCAAACCATTCGGTCTTGAGGCCCAGTTCATAGGTTCCCACCGTCTCGGGCTCATAAGGCAGGGCCGTTGCCAGGTTGAGCGCGCGGTTGTTGAAGCCGCCCGCGTTGAACCCTTTGGCATAGCTGGCGAAGAAGAAGGCGTCGGGTGCCGCCTGCCATGACAGGCCGATCTTGGGCGTGAACGCATGCCACGTCCTGGTATTGAGAATGCCGGCATTGTCGAAATTGACCTGCGCGGGCGACACCGTCACGCCCAGCGCGGGTATGGCGCCGCCATTGCGCACCTGCGGATAGACCAGCGGATCGATCGGGTTGCCGTCCAGGTCATAGTTCACGCCGCGAAATGCGAAAGTGCGGCGCTGGATGATATAGCGACCCCCGGCGGTGAACGTCAGGCGCTCGCTCAGATGGACGTTGCCCTGCAGGTAGGCCGAATAGTTGAAGCTGCGGGTGCGGCCGATCTGGTCGAACGGCGCGGCGGGCAGGGCTGTGTCGGACTGCGGCAGACCCGTGACGTAACCCAGGCGGTCGCTGGCGAAATCCTCGAACAGGTAATAGAGCCCGCCGGTGAAATCGAACGTCCGCCAGGTGCCCTGCAGTTGCAACTCCTGCGTGAACTGGTGCTGGCGATAGGTGATGAAGTTGTTCGAGATGTCGACGGCGCGCGGTTGTGCCGTATTATAGGGCAGTCGCGCCTGGCCATCGTTGTTGTAATTGACCGGCAGTTGGCTGAAAGCCCGCAGCGCGCTGATGCTGTGCAGCGTGAGATGGTCGTTCACCGCGTAATCGATCCGCGCGGTCACCCCGCCCGCGCGCGACGTGTTGGTTGGATAGCGCCCGGCATAGCTCACATTGGGTCGGTACTGGGAAAACGAGGTCGGGCTGTAGAGCGTGCCGCCGGTGATCGCGCCCAGGCCGCTGAGTGACGGGTTGCTGGCATGATAAGTCGTGGCGACGTAGCTGGCGGTCTGCGAATGATCGATCGTGCCGTCGGCGGTCAGGGTCAGCTTCAGTTCCGGCGCCGGGGCAAGCACCAGCTTGATGCGCCCGCCGGTGGTGTTCTGGTTGTTGACGTCGCGGTTCAGCGTCGGGTTCCAGGTATAGCCGTCGCGCTGATTGTGGGCGATCGCCACGCTGCCCACCAGCAGCCCGGGCACCAGTGCCCCTGCCACATAGCCGTGGGCGTTGACCGTATTGTAATTGCCGTAGCCGATGTCGCCGCGCATATCGAACCGCTCGGTCGGCGTCCGCGTGACATAACGGATCGCGCCGCCCGACGAATTGGCGCCGAACAGGGTGCCCTGCGGGCCGCGCAGCACTTCCAGCCGTTCCACGTCGGTCAGATCGGCCATGCCGTTGATTGCGCGGGCGAGGTAGACGTCGTCGATGTAAGTGCCGACAGTCGGATCGAAGATCGGATCGCTGTTGCCGATGCCGCGGATGAAGAACGTGTTGGTAAGCGGCGTGATGCCGCTGGGCGCGGTGTAGAGGCCTGGGATCTGACCGGCGAGATCGCGCACGGTGATGACGTTCTGTTGCGCGCGATATTCGGGGCCGATGACGCTGACGGCCACGGGCGTCTGCTGCAGGCGGGTTTCGCGCCGGGTGGCGGTGACCACGATATCCTCGCGCGGACTTTCTTCGGCCGCAGGTCCGGCATCGGCCGTAGACGGAGCCACGGCGGCCGGCGCCTGATCGGCGCGTGCTTCTGCGGCTATCGCCGGCGCCAGATGGAGCAAGGCGGCGGTGCTGGCGAAAAGCACCGGCAATCGTGCGGATCGGATCATGGTTCCCCCTGAAGGTTTGTTGCCGCCGGTTACCGGGCTCGCGGCCATGCGTCCTATTTAAACTCAACTAAGATAGTTGAGTTATCATCAAGCGCTTGGATACATTGCCGATGCTCATGAAGGTCAAGCAAATCTCATTGGTCGCCATTAAACTCAACATATATGGTTGAGTTATGCGTCGGACGATCGATTTCCCTCCCTCGGGTGCTGACATGGCCCGCCGTACGTTCATCGCCGGCACCGCTGCCGCGCTCCTGGCCGGCTGTTCGGGTACGGCCAGGGCCGCCGCACTGCGCGTGGCGATCACCGGCAAAGGAGAAACCGACAACCGTGCCATTTTCGCCGCCGCCGGCATCGCGCCTGATTTTCCGGTGCATTATGCGGAATTCGAGTCCGGCCACCTGGTGGTCGAGGCGCTCAATTCCGGCGCGATCGACATCGGCGGGATGAGCGAGATCCCGCCCGTCTTCGCGGCGGCCTCCACCGTGCAGAGCTTTCGCCAGATCGCCGTCTATCACGGCGACGTCAACAACCAGGTGGTGCTCGTGCCGCAAGGCTCGCCCCTGCGCACCCTGGCCGATCTGAAAGGCAAGCGGGTCGGCTATGTGCGGGCCACCACCACGCAATACTTTCTTATCCGCATGCTCGAGTCCGTCGGCCTTGGCTGGGGCGATATCGAGCCGGTGGCAATGACCGTGGCCGATGGCGCGGCCGCGTTCGGCAACGGATCGCTCGATGCCTGGGCAATCTACGGCTTTTCGATCCAGCGCGCCCTGGCCACTCAGGGTGCGCGCGTCCTGCGTACGGCACAGGGCTTTCTTTCGGGCAACTATATCCTCGCCGCGCATCGCGATGCCATTGCCGATGCCCAGCGCGCCGATTGGATCGCGCGCTATCTGCGGCTCACCCAGCAAGGCTATGCCTGGACGGCGGCCAACCAATCCACCTGGGCCGGCAAGGTGGCCGAGGCGATCGGCGTGCCGGTGGCCTATGTCAGAGACCAGTTCAGCCGGCGCAGCGATCCCTTCACGCTGCGCCGCGTCACCGACGCAGCCATCGTTTCGCAGCAAGAGGTGGCCGATGTCTTCAGCAAAGCCGGCCTGATCGGCCGCCGCGTGGATATGCGCCCCTTGTGGGACAACCGTTTCAACCCCCAGATCAAGGAGGCGTGAGCCATGGCCACGCATGCGCTGACTGCCGATCACCCCGACCTTTCCGGCCCCGCGCTCGATCGCCTCACGCGCGAGCTTGCCCATCGTGCCCAGGATTACGATCGCGATCCGCGCTTCCCGCGCGAAAATTTCGATATCCTGGCGCGCGAGGGGCTGATCGGCCTGACGGTCGACCGACGGCTGGGCGGGGCCGGGGCCGGCTTCGTCGATGCTCTGCGCGTTCTGGGTGCGGTCGCCAAGGGTGAGCCTTCGACGGCGCTGATCCTGTTCATGACCTATGCGTTCCATGCCGCCCCGGAAAAAAACCGCCGCTGGGACCGCGCGCTCTACGAGCGCCTGGCACGCGAGGCCGTGGCCGGCCGCGGCCTGGTCGGCACGTTGCGGGTGGAGCCGGACCTGGGCACCCCGGTGCGCGGCGGCCTGCCCGATACGGTGGCGCGGCGTTCGGCCGATGGCTGGCGACTTTCGGGCGAAAAGATCTATTCCACCGGGTCAACCGGGCTTGACTGGTTCGCGGTATGGGCCAGGACGGACGAAATCCCGCTGCGGCTGGGCCTGTTCCTGGTGCGTCCCGATAGCGCAGGCATCACCATCGTTCCCGAATGGGATCACCTGGGAATGCGCGCCACGGTCAGCCACAAAGTGGTCTTTGCCGACACTCCCGTGCCGCCGGCCCTGGCGGTGGATCTGCGCGCGCCCGACGAATGGGCGCCCCGGCCCGATGACGATGTCAGCGCGTTGCTGTGGAACGCCCTGGCCATCGCCACCATCTATGACGGCGTTGCGCGGGCGGCGCGCGATTGGCTGGCCGGCTATCTCCATGCGCGCAAGCCGGCCAATCTGGGCGCGGCACTGGCCACCCTGCCGCGCGTGCAGGAAAAATTCGGCCAGATCGAAAGTCTGCTCCTGACCAATCGGGTCCTGATCGAAACGGCCGCGCGCGCCGCCGATGCGGGGCTGCCGCCTTCGCCCACCGAGGCCAACCTGATCAAGCACCTGGCCAATGCCAATGCCATTCAGGCGGTGGAGATCGGGCTGGAACTTACCGGCAATCCGGGGATCAGCCGCAACAATCCGCTCGAACGCCATTATCGCGACGTGCTGTGCAGCCGCATCCATTCGCCGCAGGCCGATACCGTGCTCGTCGCGGCGGGGCGCGCGGGGCTCGCCCGATGAGCGCGGGCTTCGGCGGTCTGGTCATCGCCAGCCAGCTCGAACCGGAATTCAACGCCGCGATTGCCGATCATCCGCTGCGCCCGCGCGTGATCGTGGCGCCCGAGGACGAACCGTGGCGTGCGGCGGCCGATGCGGATGTCTTGCTCGTGCGGCCGCATCCGTCGTGGGCGCCAGTCCGTGCCGTGCCGGCGCCGCCGGTCTGGTCCGGCCGCTTGCGCTGGGTCTGCGCCACGACCGCCGGCATCGATTTCTATCCGCCCTGGCTGCTCGATGCGCCGCTGGTCAGTTGCGCGCGCGGTATCGCCTCGGAGGAAATCGCCGATTACGTGATTGCCGCGATCTATCGCCAGGCCAAGGACCTTGACAGCGTGGTGGCGCGCGGACCGGCCGATTGGTGCAGCACGCCGACGGGCCAGGTGCTGGGCAGCACGATCGGCCTTGTCGGTTTTGGCGCGATCGGCCAGGCCGTCGCGCGCCGTGCCCTGGCCTTGGGCGCGCGGGTGGTGGCGGTGCGGCGCAGCGGCGCACCGCCCGATGGCGTGCCGGGCGTCGAACTCGTCGGCCGCGTGGAAGACGTGGTGGCACAGGCGGACCATATCGTTCTGGCCGTGCCGGCAACGGCGCAGACGCGGCACATGATCGATGCCACGCTGCTGGCCCGGACCAGGGCCGGTGCGCATCTGATCAACGTGGCACGCGGCAGCGTGGTGGATCAGGCGGCGCTGCTCGAAGCGCTCGATCGCGGGCATCTGGGTTTTGCCACGCTCGACGTGACCGAGCCCGAACCCCTGCCCGCCGGGCATCGGCTCTACAGCCATCCGCGCGTGCGGCTGACCCCGCATCTTTCCTCCAACTATACGGTGGCGCGCAAGAAGCTGCTGGACAAGGTTCTGGGTGACATCACCCGCTTTGCCCAGGGCCAGCCGCCCAGCGATGTGGTCGATACCACGCGGGGCTATTGAGCGCTGCTTGAGCACAATCAATAGGTTGCTGCCAGAACTCAATTGCCATGGTTGAGAAACGGGCAGAGACCAAGGCAATATCCAACGGAAAGGGCAAGGCCATGACGATCCGGTTCATCGGCTATATCGGGTTCAACAACACCTCCGAGATCCACGGCACCCCGCGCCGCGTGCTCGATCGCGCCTATGTCGAGGACGCGGCCCGCGCGCAGGAAGCCGGCGGGTTTGACCGGGTGCTGATCCCGTTCGGTTCCAATTCGCCCGAAAGCCAGATCGTGGCTGCGCATGCCGCGGCGCTGACCAGGCGGCTGGGATTCCTGGTGGCGCACCGGCCGGGCTTTACCCAGCCCACGCTGGCCGCGCGCCAGCTGGCCACGCTCGATCAGCTTTCGGGTGGCCGCGTGGCCGTGCATATCATCACCGGCGGCGCCGACGAGGAAATGGCCCGCGATGGTGATGTCGGTCACACCAAGGCCGAACGCTATGCCCGCACCGACGAATATCTCGACGTGCTCAAGCAGGAATGGAACGCCACCGTTCCATTCGATCACAAGGGCCGCTTCTATGAAGTGCGCCAGGGGATCAGCGCGATCCGGCCGGCCAATCTGCCGGTTTTCTTCGGCGGCTCATCGCCCGAGGCGATCGCCGTTGCTGGCCGCCATGCCGATGTCTATGCGTTGTGGGGCGAAACCCAGGCGCAGGTTGCCGATGCCGTGCGCCAGGTGCGCCATGCCGCGGCGGGCCACGGGCGCAAGCCGGGCTTTTCGCTGTCGCTGCGCCCGGTGATCGCCGATACAGAGGAGGCCGCCTGGGCCAAGGCGCGGGACATCGAAGAGCAGGTCCGCGCCGTGCGCGAGGCCGCCGGCCTGCCCACCAGCGGCCATCGTCCGCCCAATGCCGGGTCGCTGCGGCTGCTCGAAACCGCCACGGGCAACCGCCGCGATGCCCGGCTGTGGACCGGCGTCGCCGCGCTTACCGGCGCGCAGGGCAACAGCACCGGCCTGGTCGGAACGCCCGAACAGGTGGCCGACGCCATGCTGTCTTACGCCGATCTGGGGATTGACCATTTCCTCATCCGCGGCTTCGATCCGCTGGGCGATGCGATTGCCTATGGCCAGCATCTGATTCCGCTGGTCCATGCCAAGCATGCCGCCCGCCAGGCACGCCCGGTGGCGCTGGCCGGTTGAAGGAACCGACTCATCATGGCCACCGTTCTCGATCGCCTCGTCGCGGAAAATCGTGATGGCCCCGACGGCATCGCCGCCGCCGAATGGGCCGTGCGGACAGACCTTGCCGCCTTCTATCGCATCGCCGCGATCTATGATTACGATGATTTCCTCTATACCCACGTCACCGCGCGCGTGCCCGGCCCGGACGCCCATTTCCTGATCAACCCGTTCGGTCTGGCGTTTGACGAAATCACCGCGTCGAGCCTGGTCAAGGTCGATCTTGACGGCAACGTGATCGGGGAGAGCGAATACGGTATCAACTATGCCGGTTACGTGATCCATTCGGCGATCCATGCGGCACGTCCCGATGCCCACTGGATCGCCCATTTCCACACGCGCGACGGCATGGGCGCCTCGGCCCACAAGGACGGCCTGCTGCCGTTGTCGCAGCGCGCGCTCTACATCATCCCGCGTCTTGCCTACCATGACTACGAAGGCGTGGCACTGAACCTTGACGAGCGGGAACGGCTCGTTGCCGATCTGGGCGACAAGCAGTTCATGCTGTTGCGCAACCACGGAACGCTGGCCGTGGGCCGTACCCCGGGCGACGCCTGGGCCGCGATCTATGGGCTGGAAGAAGCCTGTTCGGTGCAAGTGGCCGCTCTTGCCGGCGGGCGGGACAACGTGCTTCTGGCGCCGGCCGCGGCGCAGGAAGAGGCTTTGCGGCAGATATCCGCCCGGCCGGCCGCCGCCAAGGCTGCCGAGGGGCGCAAACCGCACCATCAGCTGGCTTGGGAGGCCGTGCTGCGCCGCGTGGGCCGCGATCTCCCCGGCTACGACGTCTAGGCGGCGACGACGGCGGTGGCGGCGGCCGCCGCCGGTGCCAGGGCAAGATGATCGGCCAGGCGCTGTGCCTGCAGGCGGATATCGGGCACCGCCACCATTTCCCAGCTCAGGCCTTTCGACAACGCGCCCATGGCATGGATGGCCAGCGGGGCGTGTCCGTGCACATCGCGCAGCCGCCACTGCGCATCCACGTCAAGCCCCAGATGAAGCGGGCAGGAGCGTGCTAGCCCCGCCGTCAGCAGCGCGCGCAGCAAGGGATCGCGGCTCTGCGTGGGATCGCTGCCGGGGCCGGTACAGACCACGACGTGATCGACCGCAAGGTGCGCCAGATCGTCGCGGCCGCGCGGGCGCCACTGCGCCAGCAGCCCGCCATGGCTGCGGCGTTCCACCCGGGCCAGGCTGCCGGCGACCACATCGAGCCGCCCGCCCAGGCGCAGCGCCTCGATCCTTTGCGCGATCGCCGGGGCCATGCGGTGGCGGTGCACATCCCACCAGGGGCGGGCGTGGCGCAGGAAACGCGCCTGCGCCGCGGCATCGTGGGCCTGCCACAGGGCATGGGTATGCGGGCGCAGCTCGTCGATCGCATGGCGCCAGCCCACTGCCCGCGCCCGGTCGCGAATATGGCGCAGCAAGGCGCTGCCGCGCGCGGCGGGCATCGGCTGCGGGGTAACCGCCGGGCCGCTGGCCGCATGCGCGCGGGGCACCAGGCCGCGCCGCGATAGCGCCACGATCGGCCCGCGATGGCCGCGCGCTTCAAGCGACTGGATCACGTCGATCGCCGTAAGCCCGGTGCCCAGCAGCAGGACGCCGGCATCGGGCGCAATCGCATCGAGCGCCCCGGGCGCCCATGGATCGGGCAGGGCCAGCGGCGCTGCCAGGCCTGCCAGCGCGCGGTGGCGCTGCGGCGGCAGATTGCCCTGGGCCAGAACGACCGCCCGGGCATGAACGCTCGCTCCATCGTCGAGCGTCACGCGCAGCGTGCTGTCAGCCTGGGGGCACAGATTCCGCGCGCCGGCAATGACGATGGCCAGGCGATCGGGCATCGTGGCCCGCGCGGTGGCAAGCAGGCTGGCGATATAGGCGCCATACGTGGCGCGGGGGGCAAAGCGGTTGGCGGCATCGGCCTCCGCATGGCCCAGCCAGCGCAGGAAATGACCGGGATCGTCGGGAAACGCACTCATGTTGCCGGCACGCACATTGAGCAGATGGTGCGGTCCACAGGCGCCATATGCCAGACCGTGCGCCAGTGCCTGCGGATCGCGCTCCACGATCACCACGCGCGAACCGCGCCGGGCCAGATGGATTGCCAGCAGCGTGCCGCTGAATCCGCCGCCGATGATCGCTACAGGCAAGTCATGGAACGCAAAGGAATTTGCCATAACTCAACTTTCAAGGTTGAATTTAGGCTGACAAGTTTTGCCTCAGGGGTCAATAGCCAATCTTTAAAGCGTGGCCGCTTCGTGACGGACGCGGCGCGCCCTTTTGCTAAATCACGAAAAAGCCGTGCGTTCCGTCGCGGCGCAATTGGTCGACCAGGCCGAATTCCCAGTCGAGGTAGGCCTGCATGGCCGCTGCGGCATTGTCGGTGCCTTCATAGGGACGCTTGTACCGGCCTTGCGGCCCGCGCGGTGTCGGCGCGCCATCAGGGCCGGTTTCCAGGACGGCGTCCTGCGGCCAATCCAGTACGGCCACCTCCCAGCCCAGTTGCGCCAGCCAGGATGCCGTCATGTCGGCGCGCGGGCCGATATCGTCGGCAAGGACGATGCGCGCGCCGCGCACGGGGGCGAAATGATCGGTTTCCTGTACCAGTTGCCCACCCTGCGCATTGCGGAATCCAGACAGATGGCCGGTGGCATAATCCTCGGGCAGGCGTACGTCATAGAGGTACAGCGTACGGGTCGCATCGGCGCGCAGGTGTGCCAGTTCGTTAAAGCGGATATGCCTTACGCCGGCGCGATAGGCGACATCGCGGGCGCGGGCGCGGGCCTCGTCGGTCCAGCTTTCGGCCGGCTCGGGCAATGGCGCGCGGCGTTGCTGCCCGGTCTCCAGGCTCTGACCCGCCAGAGTCCAGCCGATCGTGCCGTTGCGCAGGGCATAGATGCGGTTGGGCAGCCCGGCATTGATCAGCGATTGCGTGCCGATGATCGAGCGGGTGCGCCCGGCGCAGTTGACGATGATCGTGGTATCGGGATCGGGCGCCACGGCCGGTGCGCGCAGCACGAGTTCGGCGCCCGGTGTGCTGATCCCGCCCGGAATGCTCATCGTCGCATATTCGTCGAACCGGCGCGCGTCGAGAACGGCGATATCGGCTTTCTCTTCGATCAGCGCGGCCACGTCGGGCGCCGGCAGCGATGGCGTGTGGCGGTAATGCTCCACCAGTTCGCCAAAGGCCTTGGAATAGGAATTGACGTCCTCGAACAGTTCGTATCCCTGCGCACGCCAGCCGGCGAGGCCGCCTTCAAGCGCGGAAACCGCCGTGAAACCAAGGTTTTCCAGGATTTCGAGTGCCGGTTCGACCAGCCCTTCGCCGTCATCGTAAACCACCACCGGCACATCCTGGCGGGGCAGGCGCCAGCGCGC
The DNA here is from genome assembly GCF_057784975.1 of Novosphingobium sp. DS6-6. NCBI lineage: Bacteria > Pseudomonadati > Pseudomonadota > Alphaproteobacteria > Sphingomonadales > Sphingomonadaceae > Novosphingobium > Novosphingobium sp. DS6-6. The sequence goes on from NZ_JBYNTS010000011.1 coordinate 42,633, forward strand.
TTCGATTGCCAGCCGGCGCAGCGGGATCTGCGCGGCGAACAGCGGGTGGCCCAGGGCGAACACGGCTTCCTCGCGCAGATCGACAAGCGCGATTTCCTGCCGGGCAAGCAAGGCCTGGCGTATGGCCGCGGCCGTCGTGGCGCGCACGCTGGTCAAGGTGCTCATGGATTTTCCGAACGGTCCCACAGGTTGGGCGTGAAGGCGCTGGCATAACCCGAGACGAAGCGGCGGGCCGTGCCGTCGAGCGCATAGGTCGCGCGCTCGACCGCGCCGATGTTGGCGCCATAGACATGGATCGAAACAGACGGGCCATCGGCGCTGGCGTTGCTCACGCGGTGAATGTCGCCTTGGCGCGGGCTCAGCGCTTCCACCGCGCCGGCGCGCAGGATTTCGGCGTCCCCGTCCGGCCTGAGACTGCCATCGGCCTGGCGGACGAAGCGTTCGGACCGTTCCGCACCGCGCAGCACGCCCACCAGGCCCCAGGTGCGATGATCGTGGATCGGCGTGCCCTGGCCCGGCGCCCACACGAACGAGACGACGCTGAAGCGTTCGCGGCTGTCGCAATGAAGCAGATATTGCTGATAGCGATCGGGATGGGGTACGGCAAAGGCGGGCGGCAGCCAGTCATCCTGGGCAACCAGACGGGACAGCAGCTTGGCCCCTGTCTGCAAGATCTCGGTTTCATCGCGCGTGGCGTTGAGCAGTTCGGCAAGGCTGGTCACGAAACCGCGCAACCGGGCGATCCCGGCGCGTGGCACTGCCGGGCTCGCCGGCTGCGGCAGGGCAATGGGGGCAATGGCCTGCGTCGCCACGGGCCTCAGGCTCCGGTCGCGGTCTGTGGAAAGGGAATGACGTGATCGGCCAGCGGCTGTGTTCCACCCAGGATGCCGAGCAGCTTGGCCTTGAGCGAATGCGTCAGTTCACCGCGCGCGCCGCGGGCAATGCCGATGCGTTCCTGCGCCGCGATGCGGCCGCCATCGAGCACGAGAATGCGATCGGCCAGCGCCACGGCCTCGTCCACATCATGCGTGACCATCAGCACCGCGCAGCCATGCGCGCGCCATAACGCCAGCACCAGTTCGTGCATGCGCAGGCGGGTCAGCGCGTCGAGCGCGGCGAAAGGCTCGTCGAGCAGCAGCAGTTCCGGTTCGCGCACCAGCGCGCGCGCCAGGGCAACGCGTTGCGCTTCGCCGCCCGACAGCGTCAGCGGCCAGGCATCCAAGCGATGGCCAAGGCCCACTTCCTTGAGCGCGTGCTGCGCGCGGGCGCGAATATCCGCGCCTTTCAGGCCCAGCGCGACATTGCGCCAGACCTTTTTCCACGGCAGCAGGCGCGCATCCTGAAAGACCACCGCGCGCGCCGCGGGAACCGACACGTCCTGCCCCTCGGCGCCGTCGAGCCCGGCCAGCGTGCGCAGCAGCGTGGTCTTGCCCGAGCCCGAGCGGCCGAGCAGCGCGACGAACTCGCCGGGCTGGATCGTCAGTTCCAGCCCTTCGATCACGGTCACGTCGCCGAACCGGCGGGTGAAGTTCGACAGGCGGACGATGGGCCGGGCCGCGGGTGCGGGAACTGCATCTTGGGCAAGGAACCGGAGGCGGGCGTCCATGGGTCTTACTCCTTGAAGCGACAGGGGGAAGGCGGGCCGGTCAGGCTTTGACCAGGGAGGGGCGCCAGACGAGCGCGCGGCGCTCGATCGTGCGGACCAGCGCATCGGCACCCAGACCCAGCACGGCGTAGACCATCAGGCACACCACGATGATGTCGGTGCGCAGGAAATCGCGGGCATTGTTGATGAGATAGCCAAGCCCGGCCGAGGCGTTTATCTGTTCGGCCACTACCAGAACGAGGATGGCTAGAGACAGCGAATAGCGCAGGCCGACCAGCAATGCAGGCAGGGCGCCGGGCAGGATGACATGCCAGATCAGTTCAGCCTGGCCGAGGCCGAAGCTGCGCGCCCCTTCCAGCAGGCGCACATCGACCCCGCGAATGCCGCTGTAGAGGTTGAGATAGACCGGGAACATCGATGCAAAGGCGATCAGGGCAACCTTGGGAGTTTCGCCGATGCCGAACCAGACGATGAACAACGGCGTGAGCGCCAGCGTGGGGATCGTGCGCTTGATCTGCATGATGGGATCGACCATCGCCTCGCCCTGGCGTGAAAGTCCGGCCAGCAAGGCCAGAACCACGCCCACGGATACGCCGATCGCCAGGCCGAACCCCACCCGCCAGAACGAAACCAGAAGGTTCTGCGGCAATTCGCCGGAAACGAGCATGGTCCACAAAGTGGCGATCACGGCCGATGGCGCGGCCAGCGTGCGTTCGGGGATGATTCCGGAACGCGATGCAAGCTCCCACGCGCCCAGCAGGCCGAGCGGGGACGACCAGCGCGAGCGGCCGAGCCGCCCGATCAGGGCAGGCGGTGCAATGCGGACGGAAACGCGGTTGGGCATGGTGGCAGACCTGAATGGCGGAATCTTGCTGACAGCAGAACCTGCATTGTCTATTCAATCAATTGAGTTTTGATCCCCATTCATTTGCAGCGCTCATAGATGGCGGCCAAGCGAAGCATTTCGGCGGGGAACCGCGCCGACAAACACTTCCTTTAGCATTTTAAATGTCTACTATTTTGATAGATAAAATAGGTGGCTGTAGCTGTGAGGAATTGCCTGCCCTTTCCAACTTGCCCGCCCCTTCCAACTTGTCCGATGGTGCCTCATGCCGGTCAACCTGCCCACCAACCTGCTGCGCAGCTTCGTTGCCATCGTCGATACCGGTTCGATGCTCAACGCCTCGGAAAAGGTGTTCGTCACCCAGTCGGCACTCAGCCTGCAGATCAAGCGCCTGGAAGAACTGCTGCAGCAGGCGCTGTTCCACCGTGATGGCCGGCGTCTTACTTTGACTCCGGCGGGCGAACTCATGCTCGATTACGCGCGCAAGGTATTGACGTTGCATGACGAAGCCGTCGCGGCGGTGAGCGCTGGCCAATACAACGGCCCGGCGCGGATCGGGATGGTGCAGGATTTCGCCGAGCTGCTGCTTTCGGGCCTGCTGGCGCAGTTTGCCGAACTGCATCCCGAGGCGCAGATCTATTCGCGCATCGCGGGTACGGCCGAACTGCTCGGCCAGCTCGAGCGGCGCCAGCTTGACATCGTGCTGGGTTATGGTCTGCCCAGCGACGAAAACGCCGTGGCCACGGCCGACATGGCCTGGTTCGGCGAGGCGGGCCTTGCCGGGCGCGAAGTTATTCCGCTGGCCGTGCTCGAGCAGCCCTGCCGCTTCCGCGAGGCGGCGATCCGCGCGCTGGAGGATATCGGCCGCACTTATCGCATCACCGTGGAAACGCCCAACCTGACGACCCTGCGCGCGGCAGTGCAGGCCGGGCTGGGGCTGACCGTGCGCACGCCGCTGTTTTTGCCCGATGCCCTGCTCGACAGTGGCCCGCTGCCCGCGCTCCCGCGTGTCTCGTGCATTCTCCAGACCGCCGGCGCGCTCGATGCTGCCACGGCGCGGCTCGCCGAACTGGCGCGGCAAACCGTGGCCACGCTGTAGTATTGCAAAGTCTCATGCATGGCGGCGCTGATCTCGATGGTCGGCACAAAGCGGCAGGTCTAGCGGTCGAAGCGGAACCTCAGCACAGGAATGCGATCATGACCCAGCCCGCTAGCCTTGCCCAACGCTTTGCCGATCTTGCCGCCGAGCGCGCGCGGACCTGGGCGCCCGAGCAGCTGGCCCGCAATGCCGAACAGCGGCGCCTGCTGGTGGAACGGCATGATCCGTCTCGCCACCCGGCGCCCGGCACGCGGCTGGCGCCATTCCGCCTGGTGGACGCGCAAGGGGAGACGCAGGACAGCGACGCCCTCCTTGCGGATGGCCCCGCCGTGCTGATCTTCTTCCGCTTTGGCGGCTGCCCGGCCTGCAACATCGCGTTGCCCTATTATGACGAGGCCTTGCGGCCCAGGCTCGACGCGGCGGGTATTCGCCTTCTGGCCGTCAGCCCGCAGATCCCGGTCGATACGGGGCCGAAAGAGCGCCATGGCCTGCGTTTCCCCACGTTTGCCGATCCCGGTTATGCCCTGGCGCGGCAGCTCGGTATCACGTTCTTTCCCGATGACCAGCCGGCGGTGGCCCCGGGCGCGCCGTGGATCGGGGCGACGCTGGGCACGCATAGTTATGAGATGACTCAGCCGGCCGTGGCGATCGTGGCGCCCGATCGCACTTTGCGCTTCCTTGCGGTAAGCCCCGACTGGCTCGACCGGCCAGAGGCCGAGACCATCCTGGCGCAGCTACCCGAGACACGGATAGACGTGGCCGCGACCGCAGGCTGAACGGCGCGGCGCGGGGTGGCGAGCGTTCCGGACGGCCCGCTGCCCATCGCGGCGGCCGGAAGGCCAGCCCGTGGGAAAGCCTGCCGGTGCCCGTGAGAAGGCCTGTCAGTGATAACGGCGCAGAAGGCCTGCCAGCTTGCCTTGCACTTCCACTTCGTTGGGCGCGTAGAATTGCGGATCATGGGCCGCATTGGCCGGATCGAGGCGGATCATGCCCTTCTCGCGGTGGAGATACTTGAGCGTCGCTTCCTCGCCGCGCACCAGCGCAACGACGATCTCGCCATCGCGCGCGGTACTGGTGCGCCGCACGAGAGCATAATCGCCATCGAGAATGCCGGCCTCGATCATGGAATCGCCTGAAACTTCGAGCGCATAGTGCTCGCCGGAACCGAGCAGCGCCGCCGGCACGGGCAGGACGCCCGACCCTTCCAGCGCTTCGATCGGGGCGCCAGCGGCAATGCGGCCGTGCAGCGGAATCTCGATCACGTCGTTCGCCGCGGCGGGGATCGGGTGACCGGTGTTGGCCGGGGCAAGCGCCGGGCGTGGCATGGTGGCGCGCGGGGCGGCCTTGGTGGCCAGGCTTTCAGGCTCGCGGATCACTTCCAGCGCCCGCGCGCGGTTTGGCAGGCGGCGGATAAAGCCCCGTTCCTCAAGCGCGGAGATCAGGCGGTGGACGCCGGACTTGGACTTGAGATCGAGCGCTTCCTTCATCTCCTCGAACGAGGGGGAAATGCCGGACTCATCAAGCCGCGTCTGGATGAATGAGAGCAGTTCGTGCTGCTTGCGCGTAAGCATCCGCAAGTCTCCTCTAGCGAACGAATGCGGAACGAATAAGCAACCAAACCGAACCCGTCAAGCAAATCCGCCAAAATCGAGCAGATAGACCGGAACGGGCGTTCCCTGCGGTTGCGGGGCCACGCCGGCTTCGCGCTTGACCAGGCAGTTGGCGCGGGCGATAGGGCTGATGGCACCGGAATCCTGCAGCGGATCGAGCGTCACCGTCACGCCGTCCCATCGCGCGCGCAGGAATTCGGTGCGGCCGCCGCCGGCGGGCATGGGCCGGGCAAGCGGGGCGTCAAACGGCATGGCGAGTGGCTGGGCCGCGCCCAGCGCCGCCCGCAGCAGTGGCAGCATGAACAGATGCGCGGTAACGAATGCCGAGGCGGGGTTGCCTGGCAGCCCGAGAATGATCTGCGGCACTCCCGTCATCCCGGCCGGGCGATGGCCCACCAGCAACGGTTTGCCGGGCTTGATCGCCACGCGCCAGAAATCGATCTGCGCCCCCGCGGCTTCGAGCGCAGGGCGGACGAGATCGTGATCGCCCACCGAAGCACCGCCACTGGTCACCACCACATCGGCATCGCGTACGGCGTCGAGCACAGCGGCGAGCCGGGCAAGGTCATCGGGCACAGGGCCGATCCGCTGCACGTCGACCGGCAAGGCGGCCGCCATGGCCGCCAGCATCGGGCCGTTGCTGGCCGGGATCTGGTGCGGCAGCGGGGCGTGCCCCGGCGCGGCCAGTTCGTCGCCGCTGTCGATGATCGCCAGGCGCAGGCGGCGGTGCACCGCCACGTGGCCATGCCCGGCGGCCAGGGCCAGTGCGATCTGCGCCGGTCCCAGCCGCGTGCCGGTGGCGAGCAGCAGGTCATGCGCGGCAAAATCCATGCCCGCGGGGCGAATATGCCGCGACGGCGGATCGGGCGGCACCCCCTGCAGTGTGAGCAGATCACCGTTGCGCGCCGTGTCTTCCTGCAGAAGCACGCAATCGGCGCCGGCGGGCATGGCCGCCCCGGTGCTGATCCGCACCGCTTCGCCCGGGTTCACCACCCCGGCAAAGGGATGGCCGGCCGCGCTTTCTCCCGTAACGGACCAGGGGCCGGGCAGATCGGCGGCACGCAGGGCATAGCCATCCATCGCCGAAAGCGCGGTTGCCGGCTGGGTGCGTGCCGCCACCAGCGGCGCGGCAAGGTAATGACCCAGCGTCTCTGCCGTGGCGCGATGTTCGATCGCCAGATGCGGCGCCAGGGCGATCAGCCGCGCCTGGGCCTGTTCGAGCGGCAGCGGCGCCGGGCGCGAACCGTCATGCGCGCCGTTCATGGCGCAGACCAATCGCCCGACTTGCCGCCCCGCTTGGCCACCAGGCGCACGGCCTCGATCACCATGCCCTTGTCCACCGCCTTGGCCATGTCATAGATTGTCAACAACGCCACGCAAGCGGCTGTCATCGCTTCCATCTCGACGCCGGTCCGGGCGGTGAGAGAGGCGGTGGCGGTGCATTCGACGCCCTCGTCCACGAATGCGAATTCCACCGCCACGGCATCGAGCGCGAGGGGGTGGCACAGGGGGATCAACTCGCCCGTCTTCTTCGCGGCCATGATCCCGGCAATGCGGGCGGTGGCCAGCACGTCACCCTTGGGCACGGTGCCGTCGCGGATCGCCGCCAGCGCCGTGGCCGACATGCGGATCAGGCCCTGCGCTACGGCCACGCGATGGGTGGGCTGCTTGGCGCCGATATCGACCATGCGGGCGTGGCCCCGGGCATCGAGATGGGTAAGCTGCGTCATGCCACGGTCATGCCACGCGGGCGGCCAGGCGCAAGCCCTCTTCACCGATAAGCGGTTGGGGCGGGGCCAGGCCATCACGCGGATGATCGAGCGCGATGCCGGCCAGGTTCTGCGCGCGGCCGACATGGCGCAGGCGAACACGGGAAAATGGAACGATGCCGTTCCAATAGGCGGCAAGGCAATCGGCAGCGGCGGGGTGAGGGGCCGTGCAACCCCTGATCTGGTCGATCACGAAAGCCGAATCCCCGCAGAATACCACGTCCGTTTCCTTCAGCGCACGGGCCAGATCGACCGCAGCAAGCAGGGCCAGCCATTCGGCACGGTCGCTGTTGCCTTCTCCGCAATCGGCCGTGAACCAGGTGCGCCCGCGCGTGACGACAGCGGTTTTCATGCGGCCCGGATTGGGGCGGCAACCGCCGTCGAACCACAGTTTGCGTGCCACGCCTCGTCAGCCCTGCAGCAGGGCCCTGGTCGCGGCGGCAAGGTCGTCCTGGCGCATCAGGCTTTCCCCCACCAGGAACGTACGCGCACCGCAGCCGGCCAGGCGCAGAAGATCGGCATGCGCATCGATGCCGCTTTCGGCCACCAGCAAAGTGCCTTCCGGCGCAAGCGGCGCCAGGCGTTCGGTCGTGGCGATATCGGTGACGAAGCGTTTGAGATCGCGGTTGTTCACACCGATGAGGCGCGAGCGGAGACGCGCGGCGCGTTCCATCTCGGCCTCGTCGTGCACTTCGATCAGCACGTCCATGCCGGCCTCGCGCGCGGCGGCCTCGATCTCGGCCATCTGGGCATCGCCCAGCGCGGCGACGATGATGAGGATGGCATCGGCGCCGATCGCGCGCGCTTCGGCCACCTGCCAGGGATCGACCATGAAGTCCTTGCGCAGTACCGGCAGAGTGCAGGCAGCGCGTGCGGCGACGAGAAAATCCTCGTGCCCCAGGAAATAGGGGCCGTCGGTCAGCACCGAAAGGCACGTGGCGCCGCCCGCCTCATAGGCACGGGCATGGTCGGCCGGCCGGAAATCGGCGCGGATCAGGCCCTTGGAGGGGCTGGCTTTCTTGATTTCGGCAATCAGGGCAAAGCCATTGACGGCCTGGGCGCGCAGCGCCGCTTCGAAACCGCGTGGCGCGCTTTGTGCGCCGGCGCGCGCGGCAAGGTCTGCCAGTGAAGCATGCGCCTTGCGCTGCGCCACTTCACCGCGCTTGGTCGCGCATATCTCGGCAAGCTTGTCAGTCATGAAATGCGGATGCCCTATTTCAACGCATCGATCCAGCAGCGCAGCAAGGCAAGGGCCAAACCCTTGTCGAGCGCTTCGGCGGCTTCCTCCACCCCGTCGTGCCAATTCGCCGCTTCACCCGCCACGATCAGCGCCGCGGCGGCGTTGAACAGCACGGCATCGCGATAAGGCCCCGGTGCGCCTTGCAGCAGGGCCATCAGCGCGGCGGCATTGTAAGCTGCGTCTCCGCCCCGAATGGCCTCGATCGGCGCGGTGGCAAGGCCGGCATCGGCCGGCGCCACCCGGCGCAGCCGAATGCTCTGCCCCTCCACGTCGGCGAGATCGCTGCCGCCGGCAAGGCTCAACTCGTCCAGCCCCTCGTCACCGGCGACGACGAACGCGCGGTCCGTGCCCAGCCGGGCAAGAGCATCGGCATAGATCGGCACATAGGCACGCTGCGCGATGCCGACGAGCTGGCGCGTCACGCCAGCCGGGTTGGCCAGCGGCCCCACGAGATTGAAAATCGTGCGGCGGCCGATGGCGCGGCGGACCGGCATGATCCGGCCCATGGCGGGATGGTGCCGCCCGGCGAAGAGAAAGCAGATGCCAAGATCGCCCAGCGTTGCCTCGGCGGTTTCGACCGCGCGATCGAGATCGAGCCCCAGCGCTTCGAGCGTATCGGCAGCCCCGGCCCGGGAACTGGCGGCACGGTTGCCGTGCTTGGCCACCGGCACGCCGCAGGCGGCCACCACCAGGCTGACCGCGGTGGATACGTTGAGCGTGTGGTGCCCGTCGCCGCCCGTGCCGCAGACGTCGATGGCGTTTTCAGGCGCGGCGACACGGATCATGCGCGCGCGCATCGCCTGCGCGACCCCGGCAATCTCGCCGGCGCTTTCGCCGCGATCGGCCAGAGCGACGAGAAACGCGGCGATGGCCGCGTCGTCCACCGTGCCGTCGAGAATGGCGGCGAAGGCGGCTTGGGCTTCATCCTGGGTCAGCGGAGTTTCGCCAACCGGGGGCAGCAGGCTCATGCCGGCATCCGCGCGTCGATCCCGCACAGGGCCAGGAAATTGGCAATCAGGGCGTGGCCATGCTGCGTGGCGATGCTTTCGGGATGGAACTGCACGCCGTGGATCGGCAGGCTGGCATGGCGGAAGCCCATCGTGTGGCCATCGTCGGACCGGGCGTTGACGATCAGGCATTCGGGCACGTCTTCGACCACCAGCGAGTGATAGCGCGTGGCGGTAAAGGGCGAGGGCAGGCCGGCGAACACCCCGCTGCCGTCATGCGCGACAGGTGAAGTCTTGCCGTGCATCAGCCCGCCCCGCACCACTTTGCCGCCGAAGTGCTGCCCGATCGACTGGTGCCCCAGGCATACCCCCAGCAACGGCAGCCCGGCCTGCGCCGCGGCAGCGACCAGATCGAGGCTGACGCCGGCCTCGTTGGGCGTGCAGGGGCCGGGCGAGAGCAGGAAGCCGCTGGCGCCCGAGGCCAGTGCCTGCGCGGCGGTGATGGCATCGTTGCGGACGACACGGACCTGCGCGCCCAGTTCCATCACATAGTGGACGAGATTCCAGGTGAAGCTGTCGTAATTGTCGATGACGAGAATCATGGGGCGTTTCCTATTGCCCGAACGCCGGCTCTGCCGCGACGCGGATCGCTTCGCGCGCGGCGGCGAACAGGGCGCCGGACTTGTGCTCGCATTCGCGCTGTTCGGCGGCCGGATCGCTGTCGGCCACGATGCCCGCCCCGGCCTGGACATGCATGACGCCGTCCTTGAGCACGGCGGTGCGCAGCACGATGCAGCTGTCGACGGAACCGTCGGGCGCGAAATAGCCGACCCCGCCGGCATAGGCGCCGCGCGTTTCCGGCTCGAGTTCGGCGATGATCTCGCACGCGCGGACCTTGGGCGCGCCGCTGACGGTGCCGGCCGGAAAGCCGGCCAGCAGCGCATCGACCGAATCCGCACGCGCCGTGTCGAGCCGGCCCACCACGTTGGAAACGATGTGCATCACGTGGCTGTAGCGCTCGACCGTGTAGCTTTCGGTGACTTTCACCGTTCCCGCGGCAGCCACGCGGCCCACGTCGTTGCGCCCCAGGTCCAGCAGCATGAGATGCTCGGCCCGCTCCTTGGGATCGGCCAGCAGGCTTTCCTCGTTGGCCTGGTCTTCCTGCGCGGTTGCGCCGCGCGGGCGCGTGCCGGCAATGGGCCGGATGGTCACTTCCCCATCGCGGATGCGCACCAGGATTTCCGGGCTCGATCCGATCAGCGCGAAACCGGGCAGATCGAGAAAATAGAGGAACGGCGACGGGTTGATGCGGCGCAACGCGCGGTAGAGGGCCATGGGCGGCAAAGGGAAAGGGGCCGTGAAACGCTGCGCCAGCACCACCTGGAAGATATCGCCGGCGGCAATGTAATCGCGCGCGCGGGCGACCATCTGGCCATAGCGTTCGCCCGTCATCCGCGGCTGGCGGTGCAGATCGAGCGGGCCGGGCAGGCGCGGATCGGCCGGCAGCGGGCCGTGCAGGCGGGCCAGCGCCGCATCGATGCGATCGGCCGCCCGCATGACCAGGGTATTGGGCGTGCCCGCTTCGGGCCAGACTGGCGCCACCACGGTGAGTTCGTCGGTCAGCCGGTCGAAGACCAGCACCAGTGTCGGGCGCACGAACAGCATGTCCGGCAGTTCGAGTTCGCTCTGCGGCGGGCGCGGCAGCTTTTCCACCAGGCCGATGGTTTCGTAACCGAAATAGCCGACCAGGCAGGCAAGCGCCGGCGGCAGGCCGGGGGGCACATCGATCCTGCAGCGTTCGACCAGAGCGCGCAGCTCGGCCAGGCTGTTGCCGGGCAGATCGGCAAAAGCGGCCCGATCGGTCTGCCAGACGGAGTTGATCCGCGCGGCCGGGCCGCTGGCGCGGAACACCAGATCGGGATCGAGCCCCACCAGGCTGTAGCGCCCGCGCACTTCGCCGCCCTGCACCGATTCCAGCAGGAAATCGCCGCGTTCGGGCACGAACAGCTTGCGTGCGGCGCTGACCGGGGTTTCGCTGTCGGCGATCAGCTTGCGCCAGACCAGCGCCGGCTGCCCGGCGGCGAGCGCGACCAGGGCGGCCGCGCTGTTTTCAGGCTGGACACCGGCACCCGGCGCGGGCCGCGACAAGGTTGCGGTCATGGCCTTACTGGTTACCGGAAAGCTTGGCGTTAAGCGTGCGCAAGGCGGTTTCGTTGCGCTTCACCCCCACCTCGTTGCGGATTGCCACGCGCAGCTGCTCGGCCAACTCGCGCCCCATGTCGAGCCCGAACTGGCGTGCGGCCTCGGCCAGGAACGGATCGCCCGGCGGGATCACGCCCGGCGTGACGGCCTTGAGCGACACGATGTAGACACCGGCCCTGTTGGGTGCGTCCAGCGGTTTGGCGGTGCCTTTCGACATGGCGAACAGCAGCACGAGCGGCGGCGGCAGCGGGCGCCCGCTCTGCTGCATGGCAGCCAGCTGTTCGCGGGTGAGGCTGATCGGCTGGGCCGGCGGCAACGTCAGCCCCAGGCTCTTGAGCGCATCGGCAAGCGACGTGCCCTTGGCCATGGCGGCGAGCACTTTGGCGGAAGCCTCCTTGGCCTTGGCCACGCCCTGCGCCGCAGCATAGTCGCGCGCCACCAGATCCTTGATCTGATCGAGCGGGGCTGGCGAGGCGGGGGTGATCTGGCCGACATCGAAAATCGCAACGCGCTTGCCGTCGGCAAGCGGGGCAACTTGCGCCTCGCCCTCGCGCTCCATGGCAAAGGCCCCCTGAAGCAGCGCGGCAACATCGGCCGGGGCCTTCTGTCCCGGCTGGCCGAACACGCTTCCGTCGGCGGTGAGCGCCGGCGTCGTGCTCAGCGTCACGCCCTGGGTCTTGGCGACATCGGCAAGGCCGGAACGGTTTTCAAACTGTTCCTCCAGCCGGGCCGAAAGATCGAGCAGCGCGGCGTGGCGCTTTTCGGCTGTAAGCTCGGCCATGATTTCGGGGCGCGCCTGGTCCAGCGTCTTGCCCGGCTTTCTGGTGACGGCATCGATGCGGATCACGTGCCAGCCAAGGCCACTGCGCGCCGGCTGGGCGATCTTGCCCTGGGCAGCCGCGAACACGGCATCGGCCACCGCGGCCGAACTTTGCGCGGCCAGCTTGTCCCGCGAAAGATCGGCGATCCGGCTGGCGGCCAGGCCTTTGGTTCGGGCCGCCGCCTCGATCGGCGTACCGCCGGCTATTTCTGCCGCCAGTGCCTGGGCCGCGGGCTGGGTGGGCACGACGACCTGGGTGACGCTGCGCGTTTCGCTGGGAGCGAAGAGATCGGCCTTGGCCTTGTACCGCGCGGCGATATCGGCATCGGTGGGCGCGGGCACATTGGGCAGGGTCGCCTCGTCGATCACCGCATAGCGCAGCGTGCGCCGTTCGGGTTGCCGATAACGGGCCGCGTTGGCCTTGTAAAAGGCGGCGATGGCTGCGTCGGTGGGCTTGTCGCTGCCGGCAAAGGCGAGGCTGGGCAGGAAGCCGATCTCGCCATCCCGCGTTTCCTTGAGCATCGCGGCATAGCGCGCCACGGCAGAGGCGGGCATGGCCGTGCCAGGCGAAACCGGTGACAGAACCTGGCGCACGATCAGGCTTTGCGTGATCGATTTGCGCACCGCGGCATCGGTCAATCCGCGCTGGGCCAGAAAGGCGCGATAGACCGCATCGCTGAACTTGCCGTCCGGCCCCTGAAAGGCGGACTGCTTGGCGATCTCGCTATCGACCAGCCGGTCGCTCACGCCCATCTGCTGCCGCGTTGCCCATTCCTGCATGGCGGCGCGATCGGCAAGGCCCGAGAGCGCATCGGCAAGGACACCCTGTGCCAGGAACTGCTTCATCGTCAGCGTCGGGTTCTGTTCGCGCTCCTGCTCGAACGCCGTGGTGACGGTCTTGTCCAGTTCCGCCACGCCCACCTGGCCGCGGCCGACCGTCGCGGCCGCCTCTGACCCGCCGCTCTGGCCGACGCGCAGGCCGGTGACGTCGGCACCGGCAAAAGCCAGGGCGAGAAGGCCGATGAACACCAGCGCGAACACGGCGCCGATGCGGGAATGGATCAATCTACGAAACAGCGAGAGCATGGGAAGCGATCAAATCCGCAAGATACCAGGTGCGCCTGCCTTAGGCGGCGTGGACAGATTCCGCAACGCCTGTGGCCCGCCGGGGCGTCCGGGCGCTTTCGTCGCGCGCCCCTTGCGCTGGCAGGGCAATTGCAGGCAAGGGAAAGGTAAAGATTCGGGATTTTGCTTTCGCCTGCCGGCCTTGTCGCCGCGCGCGTGGCAGCCGATGACCGGAAAACAAGCACAGGGATACAGCTTGCCATGGTGCAACGACCATACATCGTCGGAAACTGGAAAATGAACGGAAACCGATCCATGTTGGCAGAGGCCCGGGCGATCGACCGGGCCGCCGCGCGCCATCCGCAGGTGGACATCGCGCTGGCACCGCCTTTTCCCTTGATTGGCCTGCTGCGCGAAGCGGTGACCGGGATCGGCGTCGGCGGGCAGGATTGCCATACCGAGGTCAAGGGCGCGCATACCGGCGACGTGTCGGCGGCCATGCTGGCCGATATCGGCGCGGATTTCGTGATCCTGGGCCATAGCGAGCGCCGCCGCGATCATGGCGAGCGCGATGCCCTGGTTCGCGCGAAAGCCGAGGCGGCGCTGGCGGCGGGGCTGGGCGTGATCATCTGCGTGGGCGAAACGCTGGGCGAACGCGATGCGGGCCGCGCGCGCGATGTGGTGGCCGGCCAGGTCGATGCCTCGATTCCGGCCGGCGATGCCGCACTCGAAGCGGTTGCCGCGGGCAAAGTGGCGATCGCCTATGAACCGGTCTGGGCGATCGGCACTGGCCGGGTCGCCGCTGTCGAGGACGTGATCGCCATGCATGCCGCCGTGCGCCAGCGGCTGGGCGCGGCTTACGGCGAGGCGGGCAGCCGGCCGCGCATTCTCTATGGCGGTTCGGTCAATGCGGGCAATGCGGCGGCCCTGCTGGCCGCGCCCGAAGTGGGCGGCGCCCTGGTCGGCGGTGCCAGCCTGACGGCCGATGCGTTTCTGCCGATCGTGGCCGCGGCGGGCGCGGGCGAGGCTTGACTCCCGCCTGCGGCCCTCTCCGGCAACCCCGGCGAGGCGGCCCCTTGCGCTGGGGCGCCATGCACTCTAAGTGCGCGCCAACAGTTTCAGGCGGAACCCCATGTCGCTTTTCATCTTCCTTGCCGTTGTCCAGGCGCTGATCGCAGCCGCGCTGGTCGGCGTCATCCTTATCCAGAAGTCCGAAGGCGGCGGCCTGGGCGTGGGCGGCAGCCCGGCCGGTTTCATGTCGGCGCGCGGCGCGGCCGATTTCCTCACCCGCGTGACTTCGATCCTGGCGGTGCTGTTCGTGGGGCTCAGCATCGTGCTGGCGGCCATGGCGGTGAACACCGGCGGCACCCGCACGCTCGATACGTCGTTGCAGCGCACGGCCGATCCCCTGGCCGGGCAGGCTCCGCCGGCAGCCGCCCCGGTCGTCCCGGAAGCCGATCCTTCGGCCGCCCCGGCCCCCGTGGTCCCGGCCGATCCGCTGGGCTCCGCCACAAAGCAGTAATATCCTGTCAGCATGAAGCAGCAGATATAGGGCCGGCGTTCCGCCAAACAGGGTGGGGGCGCCGGCTCGTCTGGCTTTCCACTTTCCCTGCGACGACACGCAGGGGCTGATCGTTCGCCTGCCGCACCTGTGGATTGTCGCCCCCCCCAGGCGATGGTCCCACTTGCGCATCCGTCCCCTCTGACGTTAAGGCCCAAATCCCATGGCGCGGTACATTTTCATCACCGGCGGCGTGGTTTCCTCGCTCGGCAAAGGTCTTATGGCGGCAAGCCTGGCGGCATTGCTCCAGGCGCGCGGCTATCGCGTGCGGATCCGCAAGTTCGATCCCTATCTCAATGTCGATCCGGGCACGATGAGCCCCTATCAGCACGGTGAAGTCTTCGTGACCGACGACGGCGCGGAAACCGATCTCGATCTAGGCCACTACGAGCGTTTCACCGGCGTGTCCGCACGCCAGGCCGACAACATCACCTCGGGCCGCATCTATCGCGATATCATCGCCAGGGAACGCCGCGGCGCTTATCTGGGCGCCACCGTCCAGGTGATTCCCCATGTGACCGACGCAATCAAGGAATTCGCCCAGGCCGAAACCGACGATCTCGATTTCGTGCTGTGCGAGATTGGCGGCACGGTGGGCGACATCGAAGGCCTGCCGTTCATCGAGGCGCTGCGCCAGTTGCACAACGAGCTGGAACGCGACCGGACCTGCTTCGTCCACGTCACGCTGGTGCCTTACATCGCCGCGGCTGGCGAGCTGAAGACCAAGCCGACCCAGCATTCGGTGCGCGAGCTGACCGGGCTCGGCATCCAGCCCGACATTCTTCTGTGCCGCTGTGAAAAGCCGCTGCCCGATGGCGAACGGGCCAAGATCGCCCAGTTCTGCAACGTCCGCAAATCCGCCGTGATCCCGGCGCTGGACGCCAGCAGCATCTATGCCGTGCCGGTGCAATACCATGCCGAGGGGCTGGATGCCGAAGTGCTGCGCCATTTCGGCCTCACCGCCCCCGAACCGGACATGACGCGCTGGGACGATATCGTCGATCGCTATCACAATCCCGAAGGCGAAGTGACGATCGGCGTGGTGGGCAAGTATGTCGGCCTGCAGGACGCCTACAAGTCGTTGAATGAAGCCCTGGCCCATGGCGGCATGGCCAACCGCGTGAAAGTCAACATTCGCTGGATCGATGCCGAACTGTTCGAGCGCGAAGACAGCGAGATCGCGGCCCATCTCGAGCCGATGCACGGAATTCTGGTGCCCGGCGGCTTTGGCGAGCGCGGATCGGAAGGCAAGATCGCCAGCGTGCGCTTTGCCCGCGAACGCCATGTGCCGTTTTTCGGCATCTGCCTTGGCATGCAGATGGCCTGTATCGAAGGCGCGCGCAACACGGCGGGCATCGCCGCGGCATCGTCCACCGAATTCGGCCCGACCGACGAACCGGTGGTTGGCATCATCACCGAATGGATGACGCCCGAAGGCCTGGAAAAGCGCGAGGCCGATGGCGATCTGGGCGGGACGATGCGGCTGGGTGCCTATGAAGCGCATCTGGCCGGCAACAGCCATGTCGCCAGCATCTATGACGCCACCACGATCAGCGAGCGCCACCGCCACCGTTATGAAGTGAACGTTGCCTATCGCGAAGCACTGGAGCAGGGCGGGCTGCGGTTTTCGGGCATGTCGCCCGACGGCCTCTTGCCGGAAATCGTCGAGCGGCCCGATCACCCGTTCTTCATCGGCGTGCAGTTCCATCCCGAACTGAAAAGCCGCCCGTTCGATCCGCACCCGCTGTTCAAGGGCTTTATCGCCGCCGCCGTGAAGCAGGCGCGGCTGGTCTGATTGCCGCCGTTGACGGCCTTGTGCCGTAACGGGAAAGGGCGGTGCCGTAACGAAAAAGGGGCGCCGGCCGCATGGCCCGCGCCCCTTCGCATGTCAGCGGGCCGGTGGATCAGGCCGCGGCGCTTGTGTCGCCGTCCACCACCGACAAGGCCTTCTGGTTGCCGATCAGCACCTTCTTGGGCTTCATCGCCTCGGGCACTTCGCGCACCAGGTCGATGGTCAGCAGGCCATCGGCAAGGTCGGCCGCCTGCACCCGCACGAAATCGGCGAGTTCGAAACGGCGTTCGAAGCTGCGGTTGGCGATCCCCAGATGCAGGTACTGCTTATCGGCCAGATCGGCCTTGCTGCCTTTCACCACCAGCAGATTCTGCTGCGCGGTGATATCGAGGTCTTCCGGCTTGAAACCGGCCACGGCCAGCGTGATGCGATAGGCATCCTCGCCCTGCCGCTCGATATTGAAAGGCGGATAATTGTCGCCGGCATTGGCGCGGGCCTGGCGTTCGAGCAGATCGAACAGGCGATCGAAACCCACGGTGGTGCGGCGATAGGGGGTGAAATCGAAACGGTTCATGGCAATATCCTCGTCAAGAGCAATCTGCACATGCCCCGGCCCGGGAAACTCCGGCGCAGGGGCGGGTTGAAATGACGAGCCCGTCTTGCGGCGCGCGTCACGAACGATCATGTGTGCGTTGCGAGCGCCATTTCAAGACCTGTCGTTTTCACCTTTCCGATCGGAGCGAACATGAGCCAGTCCCCCCCAGCATCTTCGGCACCCAAGGTGGAGATCTACACCAAGTGGGGCTGCCCCTATTGCGCCCGGGCCAAGCAGTTGCTCGATGCCAAGGGCGTCGCCTATGAGGAATACGATGTGACGATGGGCGGCCCCAAGCGCAGCGAAATGCAGGCGCGCGCGCCGGGCGCGGCCACCGTTCCGCAGGTTTTCGTCAACGATCAGGCGCTGGGCGGCTGCGACGACATTCACGCGCTCGATCGCGCCGGCAAGCTCGACGCGCTGCTCGGCCTGGCATGAGCGCCGGCGCTCCCGTCCGGGTCGGCCTTTTGCAGATGACCAGCGGCATCGATCCGCTGGCCAATGCGAACACCATTGTCGAGGCCGTCGCTCGCGCCGCCAAGGAGGGGGCGGCCATGCTGTTCACCCCTGAAATGGCCGGGCTGATCGATCGCGATCGCGCCCGCGCGGCACCACACATCGTGACCGAAGCGGAAAACCCGGTGCTTGCCGCCGTGCGCGAGGCGGCGGCGCGCCATGGCCTGTGGGTGCACCTGGGCTCGCTGGCGATCCGCCCCGACGATACCGACGGCCGCTGGGCCAACCGCGCTTTCGTGATCGATCCAAGCGGGCAGATCGCCGCGCGCTATGACAAGATGCACATGTTCGACGTGGATCTTGCCACGGGCGAAAGCTGGCGCGAATCCGCGGCCTATCGGCCCGGCGAGGCCGTGGTGACAGTGCAGGCGCCGGTGGGCCGGCTGGGCCTGGCAATCTGTTATGACATCCGCTTTCCCGCCCTGTTCGAGGCGCTGGGCCAGGCGGGGTGCGACTGCATCGCGGTTCCCGCCGCGTTTACCGTGCCCACCGGCGCGGCCCACTGGCACCTGATGCAGCGCGCCCGTGCGGTGGAAGCCAGCGCCTTCGTCATCGCGGCGGCGCAGACCGGGCATCATGCAGACGGGCGCGAAACCTATGGCCACAGCCTGGTGATCGATCCCTGGGGCGATGTGCTGCTCGACATGGGGCAGGCGGCGGGCCTGGGTTTTGCCCTCATCGATCCCGCCCGCACGGATGCGGTGCGCCGGCAGTTGCCAAGTCTTGCCAACCGGCGGCCGGTTCCCATATCGCAACCGTCATGATTGTCTTCGATCTGCAATGCTCCGGCGGCCGGCACCGCTTCGAAGGCTGGTTCGCCTCGTCGAGCGACTATGCCCGCCAGCAGGAGCGCGGGCTGGTGACTTGCCCGGTTTGCGGCAGCGGCGATGTGGTCAAAGCGGTGATGGCCCCGGCCGTGGGGCGCAAGGGCAACCAGGCCCCGGCGCTGCCCGCCTCGCCACAGGTGGCCGGCCAGGCCGGCCATGCGCGTGAGCCTGTCGCGCTGATGCCGCCACCCGCCCCGCCTCTGCCGCCCGAAGCCTTGGCAATGCTCCGCGCGGTGGCCCTGGCCCAGGCCGAGGCGCTCAAGACCTCTACCTGGGTGGGCGATTCCTTCGCCGAAAGCGCCCGGGCGATGCACTATGGCGAAAAGGACGCGGTGCCGATCCATGGCCAGGCAACGCCCGAGGAAGCCCGGGATCTGCTGGAAGAAGGCATCGCGGTCGCCCCGCTGCTCGTTCCCGTGGCTCCGCCCGGCGAGGTGAACTGAAACCGCCCGATGCACATTGCCATGCCGCAACGACGCTCGTAAGAGAAGCCCGGGCGCCCGTAGCTCAGCAGGATAGAGCATCAGATTCCTAATCTGGGGGCCATGGGTTCGAATCCCGTCGGGCGCACCATTTCGGTTCAGAACCACGAACGCCTAGCACCGCCGCCTCTACACCGGAGCCGGTGCTTACGGTTCTTGGCAATTGCTGCGCAGAATGCGGATGTGAACCTCGGTCTTGCTGACGATAGCGACTCGCTGAGCGACAACCCGGATGTGATTGTGCGCGAACGCGCCGTTGCGACTTGCCAACGCGCGGCCCGGCACATGCTCCGCGCAAACGTACGTGGAAGCTCGGGGTGAAACATTCGACGAGAAGCCGGAGACGTTGATCTACAGTGATGCTGGTAACGGCGCGATCCGGACGCCCCCCGTCGCAGAGAACAGCGTGATCGCCAGCGACTGGGACGGCAAGCCGGTGAGCGATATTGAGCCAAAGGGTGAGGGCAAGCCGGTACTCGCGCAAGCAGCAGATCGTAGGACCTTACGGGGAAGTGAGTTGGTTCAAATGCGGTCATCGCGGCGGCTGCGTTTCACCCGCTGTGTAGTTCATTACGATCGATGCGGCCCGAAAAGGGATAATCGTTCACCGTCTCACCCCGCGCTCATTCAGATAGGATCGAACCCGTTTATTCCCTTGACACCGGCACGAGCATCCGTCCCCATCCGCAACGACGGAGGAGCGCGATGGACGTGAAAACTGGTGACATGCGCGGGCAATGCCCGTTCCACGACAAGGATGGCGGCGTTCGGGCGTTACTGGGCCGGACGAACCGCGACTGGTGGCCCGATGCGCTGCAGCTCGACATTCTCACTCAAAACGGCGTGTCGCCCGATCCCATGGGCCCCGACTTCGCTTATGCCGAGGCGTTCAAGGCGCTCGATTACCACGCGCTCAAGGCCGATCTTCACGCCCTGATGACGGATTCGCAGAGCTGGTGGCCGGCCGACTATGCGCACTACGGGCCGTTCTTCATCCGCATGGCATGGCATTCGGCGGGGACCTATCGCACGGCGGACGGACGTGGCGGCGCAGGCAGCGGGCAGCAGCGTTTCGCGCCGCTCAATTCGTGGCCCGACAACGGCAACCTCGACAAGGCGCGCCGCTTGCTTTGGCCGATCAAGCGCAAGTACGGCAAGCATGTCAGCTGGGCTGATCTGTTCATCCTGGCCGGTAATGTCGCAATCGAGTCGATGGGGGGGCCGGTGTTCGGCTTTGGCGGCGGCCGCCCGGACAGCTTCGAGCCCGAGCGCGATGTCTATTGGGGCACCGAAGAAGCCTGGGTCGATACCGGCGCCCAGACCCGGATTCAGCCCGACAAGGGCTGGGAGCTGGAAAGCCCGTTGGCGGCGATCCAGATGGGCCTGATCTACGTGAATCCGGAAGGCCCCGGCGGGGTGCCCGATCCGTTGCAATCCGCCCGCGACATGCGCGTGACGTTCGAGCGCATGGGCATGAACGACGAGGAGACGGTTGCGCTGACCGCCGGCGGCCATGCCTTCGGCAAGGCGCACGGCGCGGTGCAGCCCGATCGGCTCAGCGGCGCGCCGGAATCCGAAGCGATGGAACTCATGGGCTTTGGCTGGGCAACCGATGCTGAACAGATCGCGAAGGGCCACATCACCACCTCGGGCCTGGAAGGATCATGGACGCCGAACCCGACGCGGTGGGGTGGCGACTATTTCCGCCTGCTGTTCAAGTACGATTTCGAACTGGTGCGCAGCCCTGCCGGCGCGCAGCAGTGGCAGCCGGTGAACCCCGATCCGGAGGACATGGCCCCCGATGCGCGCGATCCTGCCAGGCGCGTACCGACGATGATGACCACGGCCGACATGGCACTGAAAATGGACCCGGACTATCGTCAAATCGCCGAGCGTTTCCGTGACGACCAGTCCGCACTCGACGATGCCTTTGCCCGCGCCTGGTTCAAGCTCACCCATCGCGACATGGGCCCCAAGGCCCGCTACCTCGGCCCCGAGATCCCCGCCGAGGACCTTATCTGGCAGGACCCGGTGCCCAAGGGAGCAATGCCATCCGATGCCGCGGTTGCGGCGTTCAGCGCGGCGATCCTGGCAAGCGGGCACGGGGTTGCCGAACTGGTCAAGGCAGCCTGGGCTTCTGCCTCGACTTATCGCCGGTCGGACCATCGCGGCGGCGCCAACGGCGCGCGCATCCGCCTGGCGCCGCAGAACGGCTGGGCGGTGAACGATCCCGAGGAACTCGCCCGGGTGCTTGCCACGATCGATCGCCTGCGCGGGGATCTGTCGATGGCCGACGCGATCGTGCTGGCCGGCTCGACCGCGGTGGAAAAGGCGGCGCGCGATGCCGGGTTTGACGTGACCGTGCCGTTCACCGGGGGGCGCGGCGATGCAAGCGCAGCGCAGACCGACGCGGACAGCTTTGCCGTGCTGGAGCCGCGCGCCGATGCCTTTCGCAACTATCTCGCGACGCGGCAGACGGTAAAGACCGAGGAGATCATGCTGGACCGCGCGCATCTCCTGGGGCTGTCGATCCCGCAGATGGCCGTCCTTGTCGGCGGGCTGCGCGTGCTCGGCGCAACGGCGGGGAACACGAAGCTGGGCGTGCTGACGGATCGCCCGGGGCAGTTGACCAACGATTTCTTCGTCAACCTGCTCGACATGGGCACGACGTGGAAGACGGTGGACACCAGCGGTGACGAGGAGTTCGCAGGCAGCGATCGCGCCAGCGGCGTCGAACGCTGGCGCGCGACCCGCACCGATCTCGTGTTCGGCTCGAACGCGCAACTGCGCGCCGTGGCGGAGGTCTATGCCGAGAACGGCAACGAGATGAAGTTCGTGACCGACTTCATTGCCGCCTGGTGCAAGGTGATGAATGCCGACAGGTTCGATCTGGCCTGATCGTTACCGATGGCCCCGGCCGAAACCCGGGGTCATCGCCATGGGAATGTTGGTTACAGGCGCCATTCCTTTTGATCGCCCGCGCGCGATCCACGACATCGCGCGGTCGCGATTGCGCGCAAGGCCGTCGCGCCGGGCGCCGCCGTCGCGTCGATTGCGTCAGGATTCTTCGGCAAACCCGGCGCTCCCCGTGGCTTGTGGGCCTCTTCGATGAGCGCAACGGAACACAATCACGGTATTTATCATCAATGCCAACGGCGCCGCCCGCGCGGTTGACTAAGGCGCTGGGCCAAGCAATGAAAAGAAACCTCCAACCCGGGCCGCTTGCATCAAAGATAAAAGATCACAGGGTCGATGCGGCGATTTCGTTCAGGGCGAAAGCGGCACAAGGGGTGGAGCGACGTTACGCCTGGTTCGCATTTTCCGTGCCGTTTGAGGGGATGCACGCGCGCCGCGCTGGCGGCGCAAGCTCTGGAAGGCCGATACCGTGCCTTTAGACCGGAGTTCCTCATGCGTTCACAACACAGATCGCCTCGTTTCGTAACCGCTCTTCTGGGATGCTGCATCGCCATTCCGGCTGCCGCGCTGGCACAGGAACCCGCGACCGAGGATGAGCCGGCGCCGATGGTCACGGTCACGGGCCGGCGCATCTCGCAATCGGCCGAGGCGATCGGCGAAAACAAGATCAGCAACGTCATCGCCGTAACCCGCGAAGCACTGCTGTCGGCGCCATCGGGGATTTCCGGTCTCAAGATGCTGGAGCAGTTGCCGGGCTTCAACGTCCAGACGGACGGCGCGCTTGGCCTCTACGAATTCGGCAACAGTGTGCAGACCCGGGCTTTCAATCTCGATCAGATCGGTTTCATAGTCGATGGCATCCCCACCGGCCGGAGCGATGCCTTTGGTGGAAGCCCGATTTTCCGCTATGTCGACAACGAGAACCTAGGCGTGGTGGAAGCGGCCGTGGGCGCCGGCGACGTGTCGCTGCCCAGCTATTCCACGCTGGGTCCCGTGGTGCAGTACAACAGCATCCAGCCGCAGAAGGATCTGGGCCTGTTCGTTTCGCAGACCTTTGGCCAGTTCAACACGCGGCGCACGTTCATTCGCGCCAGCACCGGGCAGGTCGGCCCGCTGCGCGCCTATCTCAGCCGCACCAAGCTCAATACCGATCTGTGGCGCGGGCCGGGTTCGGTGGACCGCGAACATTGGGAAGCGCAGGTCCATGCCGATCTGGGCGGCGATAGCTGGGCGCGGTTGAAATTCGTTTCCAACGACTTCTTCGATTACGATTCGCCGCCGATCAACCGCGCGCAGTACAATTGCACCACGCGCAGCGCGGTGGGCGCCTGCGGGCGCGATTATGCCTATATTGAGAACGTGCCCAACACGACGCCGGGCTTCGCGCCGACCACGCCGGGGGTCTATTATTCCAATCCCCTCTATGCCCAGGTCTATAACCTGGCGATCAACGTGCGGAAGGACCGGCTTTACGGCGCCACGTTCCATGCCGGCATCGCCGACGGCGTATGGGCAGAAACGACACTCTACTGGGAAGACAAGGGCGGCTATGGCGTTTCGCCAGATACCTACCCCTTTTCGCTGAACCAATACCAGAGCCAGGTGGCGGTGGGTCTGCCGGTCACCGCGCCCAAGGGCATCCAGTACGGCCGCTCGGGCGTGGGTGGCGACCGTTACGGGGTGACAGCCAAGCTGCATTGGGACCTGGGCGTCAACACCCTCGAAGCGGGGGTGTGGGCCGAAGTCGACAAGTACCACCGCACCCAGGCGCGCTACAACACCACCGACGGCGCGCCCGACAGTGCGCCAAACCTCAACGAACTGGTCTATCTTCGCCGCGACTATCGCTCCAAGCGCGATACCTTGCAGATTTTCGTCAAGGATACGCTGAAGCTGGCCGATGATGCGCTGGTGCTCGATCTAGGCTTCAAGGGCCTGATGCTCGATTACTACTACAACGGCTATCGCGATTTCAACGATTACTACCGGATCGTGGGCCAGAGTACCGTTGCCGGCTATGGCCCCAGCCGCAACACCGCGCATTATAACGACCTGTTCCTGCCGATGGCCGGGCTGCTCTACAAGATCGACCAGCGCACCCAAATCTTCGCCTCCTATGCCGAAAACATGGCGCTGCCCAAGGGCATGGACGATATCTATTCCGTGATCCGCCCCGGCGGCGCGCTGGTGCCCCAGCCGGCAGCCGAGCGCGCCACCAATATGGAACTGGGCATCCGCACCAATCAGGGGCAGCTCTATGCCTCGCTGGCCGGTTACTACACCCGGTTCAAGAACCGCATCCAGTCGATCGCCAGCGCCGTGCCGGGCAGCAACGGCAACGCCACCGAAACCTTTTTCCAGAACGTGGGCCGGGTGCGGGCCTATGGCTTCGAGTTTTCCGGCACGTACAAGCCCGCGTTCCTGCACGGGCTGCTCTATGGCAATCTCAACGTCACGTACAACAACGCCAAGTTCCAGGATGACGTCGATGCGGCACCGCGCATCTTCACCGCCGGCAAGTATCTGCCCGACAGCGCCAAGTGGATCGTGGGCGGCGGCCTGACCACCGAACCGGCGAGCTGGCTCGTCGCCAACCTGTCGGGCCGCTATACCTCGAGCCGCTGGTCGACGTTCGAGAACACCGCAGGATCGAGCGTGCCGGGCTTTGCCGTGTTCAGCACCTATGTCGATATCGGCGACGGCTGGCGCCTTGGCCCGGTGAAAAGCATCAAGGCGCGCTTCAACATCGACAACCTGTTCGACAAGGACACGCTGTCGTTCATCTCGGTGTCTGTAAGGGGCGATGGAACGTTCCGCCCCCTGTCTCCCCGCACGTTCCAGTTCACCATCACCGGGGAAATCTGACCTGCGCCAGGTGCAATGCCGGGGGCAGCGGTGAAACTGCCCCCGGTACGGCCCCTGGTTGACAGCACGGCGCGCCAAATCCTAGTTGACGCGATGAACTTGAACAGCGAGCCGGTGCGCCAGGCCCGGGTGGATCTGGCGGCCTGTTTCCGGATGGCGGAAAAGCTGGGCTATGCCGAGGGTGTCTGCAACCATTTTTCGGTTCTGGTGCCCGGCTGCGACAACCTGTTCCTGGTCAATCCGATCGGGCTGGGCTTTGACGAAATCGGCGCGGATGACCTGCTGATCTGCGATTTCGACGGCAATGTCGTTGCCGGGACTGGTCAGCCGGAAGCGACGGCGTTCCATATTCACGCGCGCATTCACATGCAGGTGCCACGCGCGGTAGCGGCATTTCACACGCACATGCCCTATGCCACCGCCCTGGCGATGGTGGAGGGGTCACCGTTCAGCTGGGCCATCCAGTCGTCGCTGGTGTTCTATGATCGTGTCGCGGTTCTCGAACGGTATGGCGGGCTTGCTCTGGACGCAGCCGAGGGCGATGCGATCGCCGCGTCGCTGCATCACGCCGATGCGGTGTTTCTGCGCAACCACGGCGTGATCGTGTCCGCGCCGAGCATCGCTGAGGCCTGGTACAATCTCTATTATCTTGAGCGGGCCGCCCAAGCCGAAGTGATCGCCTTGAGTACGGGGCGCAAGCTCGTGCCGATATCGGCCAACATCGCCACGGCGACCGCAAAACAGATTGCCGATGCCAAGCCCGAAAGCGCCGCGCTCTTTCTGGATTACGTGAAACGTACTGTCGGGATGCGGTAATGCCTTGATGTGGCCGGCATGGCGAACGCCGCGGCATTGGGCGTGCAATGCGCTTCCAACGAGTCCAAGCCGCGAATCGGATGGGTGCCGGCAGATGAGCATTGCCATCCGCGCATGTTGCGATGCACAAGGTGTTCATGCGGATAGCTATCGTCGATGAAAGCGCAACGCGCGCTGCGGTGATCCGCGAAGGCCTGGCCATGCTGGAAGACTGCGAGGTGATCGTGGTTACCGAGCGGCGCGGGCTGGTGGCGCGAATCAGCGAAATCGCACCCGATATCGTGCTGATCGACCTTGGCAATCCATCGCGCGACGTGCTGGAGGAATACTTTGCCGTCAGCCGCGTGCTGGCCCGGCCGATCGCCATGTTCGTCGATGAATCGGACGAGGACGCGATCGCCGCTTCGATCGACGCCGGCGTATCATCCTATGTAGTCGATGGTCTGGCGCCGCATCGCATTCGCCCCATTCTCGACCTGGCGATCCGCCGTTTCCACGCATTTTCCCGCCTGGAGGCGGATCTGGCCGAAGCACGCGGCAAACTGGCCGAGCGCGACACGATCGACAAGGCCAAGCGCATCCTGATGGACAGCCGCGGCCTGGGCGAGCCACAAGCCTATGCCGAACTGCGCAAGACCGCGATGAACCAGGGGCGGCGGATCATCGACATTGCCGAGGCGGTCGTGACCGCACACAAACTGTTGGGAGGCCCGTGATGGCTGAGGAATTGACGATCGGGTTCCTGCCGCTGGTCGATGCCTGCCTGCCGATCCTGGCGCACGAACAGGGCTTTGCGCGCGAAGAAGGCCTGTCGCTGCGCATGGCCCGCGATACCAGCTGGGCGACCGTGCTGGATCGTCTGCTCTATGGGCATTCCGACGTGGCGCATATGGTCGCGCCGCTGGCGCTGGCCACGACCCTGGGCCGGGGACGCCCCGCCCAATCGCTGGCGGTGCCGTTCGTCCTCGGGCTGAACGGCAATGCGATCACCATGCGGCCCGACCTGGCGGCGCAGGTCTGCCCGCCCGGCGTGCTGGGCGATCCCGCGGCGGTAGGCACGGCATTGCGCGGGGTGGCGCTGGCGCGCAAGGCGGCCGGCGTGCCGCTGCGCTTTGGCGTGGTGCATCGCTATTCCAGCCACAACTACATGCTGCGCTATTGGCTTGCAGCCAGTGGCATCCGTCCCGATCACGACGTGGAAATCGCCACCATCCCGCCGCCGTTCTGCGCCGATGCCCTGGAACAGGGGGAGGTGGACGCGGTTTGCGTGGGCGAGCCGTGGAACAGCGTGGCGGTGGAGCGGGGTGCGGGCGTCATCGTGCTGGTCACCGCGCAGATCTGGCGGCGCGGGGTGGAAAAGGTGCTGGCCCTGCGCGAACGGGTGCTGGACGAACGCCGCCCCGCCATCGAGGCACTGATCCGGGCACTGCTGCGCGCCGGGCGGCATTTCGTTGACCCGGCCAACGCCCGCGAAAATGCGCAGATCCTGGCGCGGGCTGAATATCTCGACGGCAATGCCGCCCTGATCGAGCGGGCGATCACCGACCGGCTGCTGCTGCACAAAGGCGGCGATCTGGTTCGTTTTCCCGATTTCATGTTTCAGTACCGCGAAGCGGCCAACTTCCCCTGGATCAGCCAGGCGCAATGGCTTTACAGCCAGATGGTGCGTTGGGACGGGATGGCTTTCGACCCCGCAGCGGCGGGCAAGGCGGCACGCGTGTTCCGGCCCGACGTTTACCGCAGTGCACTGAAAGGAACGGCAGAACCACTGCCGGCAGCAAGTGCCAAAGTGGAAGGCAGCCTGCGCCAGACCACCGCCGTGGGCACGCAACAAGGTACGATCGTATTGGAAAAAAACATCTTTTTTGATGGGCAGATTTTTGATCCCGATGATCTTCCGGGGTATCTGCGGGCGCTTGAAAAAGTGAAATGATGCGGCATTGCAAAAAAGCCCTTTACGGCGACGGTACGAATCGCATAGCCTGACACCAACGATGTTCGCGTCATCCAAAGGGGGATGACGATACGCGACGTCGTCATTTCAACATTGCGTGGCAACGGTGCCGCCCGATCTGACCTTGAACAGGGGTCAAGTCGAGGCGGCTTTTGCGCGTTCGAGAAACGCGAACCGGGTCACGCCGCAAAGGCGGCACGATCGGCATGGGCAGGTGGGTATCAGGAACGGAACAGCAGCGCGGCGATCAGCGCGATCGCCAGCAGCGCGCTGACGCCCTGCCAGAACCGCACCGGGTGGCGCTGGATCAGCGGCAGCGGCCGGCGTGGGGCGATAGTAAGCGGGCCGCCGCTTTCCAGAACGCGCAGCAATTCAACCACATCGGCAAAACGCCGGTCGCGATCGGGATGGATTGCGGTGCGGATCGCCTCGTCCAGCCAGCTGGGAATTTCGGGGCGGTGTTGCGCCATGGGCGGGGGCGGGCCGAAACGGGCGCGCTGGAACGCTTCCTGTTCGCCGAACGGCATCTGCCCCGTGAACCAGCGATAAAGCGTGACGCCCAGCGCGAACTGGTCGGTCAGCGCGTCGCCGGCGTTGCCTTCGAACTGCTCGGGCGCCATGAAACCGGGCGTGCCGGGAATATCGTCCGAAACGAAATCCTCCACGCGGGGCAGCCGGGCAATGCCGAAATCGATGAGTTTCAGGCCGCCGTCCTGGGTCAGCATGACATTGTCGGGCTTGATATCGCGGTGGATGATGTCCAGCCGGTGCAGGGCGGCAACACCCCGCGTCAGGCGAATCGCCTGGGCAAGACCGACGGCCAGCCCGGGAACGCTGCGGTGCAAGCGTGCAGCCATCGTTTCGCCGGCAAGGAACGGCTGCACATTGTAGAGCGCGGTCCGGCGTTCGGGCGCCAGCGGCACGCCGGCGATCACGAACGGGCTGGCGACACGTTGGCCCACCAGGATTTCCCGTGCGAAGGCCTGACGCATCGCACGATCGCTGGCAGCGCCGACGCGCGGGAATTTGAGCACCACGCCGCCACCGCCATTGCCGTCGCGGGCCAGGGCGAGCACGGCATAGCGCCCGGTGCTGAGCAGGCGCTCGATCCGGTATCCGTCGATGCTCTCGCCCGGTGCGGGCGGGGTGATGACCGGCAACCCGGCCAGGCTGGCGGCGATGCCGTCAAGATCGGGTGCCGGCAGCCGGACCACGTCGATCACCAGCGCGGTCGCGTTGTCCTGGCCGCCCGCCGCCAGCGCGGCTTCGACCAGATCTTCGGCCGTTGCTTCGGCACTGGCTTGGCGGGCCAGGATCGCGGCGATGCGCCGTGCCGGCAGCGGGCCATGGACCCCGTCGCTGGTCAGAAGCAGCCGGTCACGCTCGGCCAGTTCGATCACCGTGTGATCGAGCCGTACTTCGCTGTCGAGGCCCAGCGCGCGAACCAGCACGTGGCCCATTTCGGGTTCGGGGCGGACGTGATCGGTCGTCAGGCAGGCCAGCCGTCCGCCCCGGAAACACCAGGCGCGGCTATCACCGACATGGGCGAGATGGCACCGC
This sequence comes from Novosphingobium sp. DS6-6, assembly GCF_057784975.1. NCBI lineage: Bacteria > Pseudomonadati > Pseudomonadota > Alphaproteobacteria > Sphingomonadales > Sphingomonadaceae > Novosphingobium > Novosphingobium sp. DS6-6. The sequence continues at coordinate 71,719 of NZ_JBYNTS010000011.1, forward strand.
CGTCCGCGCAGCGCCAGGGCGGTGAGCGTGGTGGCGCCATGGCGCATCGCTTCACCCCGCCCCTGTGCGTGAAGCCAGCGGTTGTAGGCGGCCAGCGGCCGGTGCATGGCGCGTGCCGGGCCAAGCGTTTCGGGCACGGCATAAAAGCCTTCGATCAGCGAACGCACCGCGAGTTCGGCCGCCACGCGACCCTGCCGGCCGCCCGAAACGCCATCGGCCACCGCCGCCAGCACCCCGTGGCGCGCGGCATCGTGCCGGGCGGGAACATGAATTCCCCCGAAATCCTGGTTGTCGGCCCTTGGCCCCTGCGCGCTGGCAAATCCGGCAACCACGGCCAGTTCTCCGTCATCCCGCATCGCTCCTGCTTCTCCGCCCTTCGATTTTCGTGCCTGCGGCCTGATGCGCGCACGCACGAGCATCGGGGGTGAACCCGTCACGTCAAGTCTGGAAGGAACGTTTTCATGTCGAGTGCAGCCTCATCATTGGCCCCCGGCCGGGCCCTGCCCGCCGCCAAGGGCGCGCCGCAAGCCAAAGGTTTCTGGCAATCGGGCCATGCGCCCACGCTGATCGCCGCGTTTCTCTATTTCGACGTCTCGTTCATGGTCTGGGTCATGCTCGGCCCGCTGGCGCCGATCATTGCCGGGCAGATGCATCTCGACGCCGCGCAGAAGGGCTTCATGGTCGCGCTGCCCACCTTGGCGGGCGCGGTCCTGCGCGTCGTCAACGGCATCGCGGCTGACCGGATCGGCCAGAAAGTGACAGCGATCGTCAACCAGATCATCGTGATGGCCGGCCTGTTCACGGCCTGGTATTTCGGCATCGCCACGTATAAGGGCGTGTTGGCGCTTGCCGTGATCCTGGGCTTCGCCGGCGCCAGTTTCGCCATCGCGCTGCCGATGGCCGGCCGCTGGTATTCGGGCGAACACCAGGGCAAGGCCATGGGCATTGCCGGGATGGGCAATTCGGGCACGGTCTTCGCGTCGTTATTCGCCGCGCTGCTGGCCCGCTCGTTCGGCTGGACGAACGTGTTCGGCCTGGCACTTGTCCCGCTGGGCATCGTCTTCGTCTATTTCCTCATCGCCGCCAAGGACAGCCCCGACCAGCCCGCGCCGATGAAGCTTTCGGCCTATGCCAAAGTGCTGGGCGAGGGCGACGCCTGGTGGTTCATGCTGTTCTACTTCGTGACGTTCGGCGGGTTCGTCGGGCTGTCCAGTTCGCTGCCCACGTTTTATGTCGACAGCTTCAAGGTGACGCCAGTGATTGCCGGCTATTGCACGGCGGCCTGCGTCCTCATCGGCTCGCTGCTCCGCCCGCTCGGCGGCGCGCTGGCCGATCGCTTCGGCGGCATCCGCACCTTGACTTTCGTCTATCTTGTCGCCGCCGTGCTTCTGGCCGTGATCAGCGCGGTGGGCACGCAGGCCTTGCCGCTGGCGGTGACACTGTTCGTTGCGGCGATGGGTACGCTCGGCCTGGGCAACGGTGCCGTGTTCCAGCTGGTGCCGCAGCGCTTTCGCAATCAAATCGGCGTGATGACCGGCCTGGTTGGCTTTGGCGGCGGCATTGGTGGGTTCTACCTCGCCAGCTCGCTGGGGCTGATCAAGCAGATGACCGGCAGCACGTCCATCGGCTTCCTGATCTTTTCGGGCCTGGCGCTGATCGCGGTGGCCGGCCTTACCGCGGTCAAGCGCCGCTGGCGGACGACCTGGGGCGCGGCGGCAACCGGCGTGCGGATCTGACCGCGCCGATCACCCAAGAGCCGGAACACCGGCCGGGGAGAGGATGGCCTGATCGGCCCAATCCGGAATAATCATGAGGGAATACCATGTTGAAACTGCGCGCGATTGCCGCGATGACTTACGGCGCCGCCGCCTGTGCGACGGCAGCGTCAGCCTTTGCCGGAGAGGCCAGGCCGCTTGTCGCGCCCATGCCTGTCGGCGGGGACTTCACGATCAAACCGGTGCTGGCCAGCAGGCTGCGCTGGGAAAGTGTCGATCAGCCGGCCAAGGCGCTTTCCGCCGATGCGGTGACGCTGCGGCTGCGCGCGGGGATCGAACTGGCAGACAAGGCGGTGCATCTCGCGTTCCTGGTCGAGGCGGCGGGAACGCTGGCCCTTGGCGATCGCTATAATGCCTTTCCGTACAAAAACATCGGCTCAAGCCAGTATCGCCCGACCTATGCCGTGGTGGCAGACCCGGAAAACGTCGCGCTCAACCGGTTGCAACTGCAATATCGCCACAAGGCGGTCACGCTCACGCTGGGCCGGCAGCGCATCACCCTGGATGACGAACGCTGGGTCGGGCCGGTGGGCTGGCGGCAGAACGAACAGACATTCGATGCCGCCCGCGCCGAGGTGAAGCTGGCCCCCGTCAATCTCGACCTGACTTATGCCAACAGCCAGCGCACGATCTATGGCACCGACGGCGGGATCAAGACCGCGCTCGGCGGCCGGTTCTGGCTGCTGGATGCCGGCATCAAGACCGGGCCGGTGATGACCAAGGGCTTTGCCTATCTGCTCGATTACGATGATACTGCAGCCACGCCGCAGACCGTGCGGGGCCAGACCAACGGTTCGCAGACCTATGGCATTCGTTCGAACGGCAGCATCAAGCTGGCCCGGGCCCTTGCCTTTTCGTTCGACGCAAGTTTTGCCCGGCAGACCAACTACGGCCGCAATCCCTTGCGCTACAGGGCGGATTACTATGCGCTCGATGCAGCCATGGCCCTGGGCCTGCTCACCGTGAAAGGCGGCTATGAAGTGTTGGGTGCAGATGCCAACGCGGCTGGAGGGCCCTGGGCGGTGCAGGCGCCGCTGGCCACGCTGCACAAGTTCAACGGCTGGGCAGACCTGTTCCTGACCACGCCCACGCGGGGGTTGACCGACAGCTATGGCGAGGTCGGCGTCAAACTGCCGATGGTCAAGCTGGTCAAGGGCCTTAACGCCCAGGTGATCTACCACCAGTTCCACAGCGATATCGGCGCGATCAATTTCGGCCACGAATGGGACGGGGCAATCAGTTTCAAGACTGGATCGGTGGCCTGGCTCGCCAAATATGCCGATTACGTCGCGCGGGGCGGGGGCACCACGAATACGCGCCGGTTCTGGCTTCAGGCCGAGTTCGGATTCTGACAACGAAGGATGTTGCGTCGCAAAAAACGCTTGCGGGCGACAGGTTGATTGGGTTAACTTCCCGAAATCGAAGTTGCGACGTCCAACGGCGGACGATCTGCTCGCAGCTTCCTTCTCGACATCATTGCGTGGCAACGACGCCGCCCGTTCCGACCTTTCATCAGAGGTTCGTTCGTGGCGGCTTTTTGCATTGCGCGCGTTTCAGGAGATGTTTGGTGAATGCCTCGATAGTCATCGACCGGGCCAACGACCCGATCATCGCGCCCCTGACGGGCGCCGCAGAGCGGCTGGTGGTCATCGGCAACGGCATGGCCGGCTGCCGCGCTATCGAGGAAATCCTCGCCCGGGAAGGCGTGTCGCCGAAAATCACGATTTTCGGCGCCGAGCCACGCGTCAATTACAACCGCATCATGCTGTCCCCCGTTCTGGCCGGCGAAAAGACGTTCGACGAAATCGTCATCAACGGCCCGGAATGGTATGCCGCGCACGATATCACGCTGATCGCCGGCGATCCGGTGGTGGCGATCGACCGTGCCCGGCAGACCGTCACGGCCAGATCCGGCCGGGTCGAAGCGTATGACCGGCTCTTGATTGCCACGGGTTCCGATCCCTTCATCATCCCCGTGCCCGGTGCCGACCTGGCCGGCGTCGTCACGTTTCGCGATCTGGACGACGTGGAGCGCATGCTTGCCGCGGCGCAAGCGGGCGAAGCCAAAGGCGGCGGCAATGCCGTCGTCATCGGCGGTGGCCTGCTGGGGCTGGAAGCGGCGCACGGGCTGTCGCTGCGCGGCATGAACGTGACCGTTATCCACCTGATGCCCACGCTGATGGAGCGCCAGCTGGACGAAGCGGCCGGCTGGCTTTTGAAATCCGAACTCGAACGGCGCGGCCAGACGATCCTGACGGGGGCCGATACGGCCGAGATCGTCGGCCGCGACGCCCATGTTGCGGCGGTGCGCCTGAAAGACGGGCGCGAAGTTCCGGCCGACATCGTGGTCATGGCCGTGGGCATCCGCCCGGCCGTGGGCCTGGCCCGCGCGGCCGGGCTGGACGTGGAACGCGGCATCGTCGTCGACGATCACATGATCACGTCCGACCCGGCGATCATGGCCGTAGGCGAATGCGTGCAGCACCGGGGCGCGTGTTACGGCCTGGTGGCGCCGCTGTGGGAAATGTGTCGCAGCCTGGCCGATGCCGTGGCCGGAACACCGACCGGGTTTTCCGGCACGGTGACCTCCACCAAGCTCAAGGTATCGGGCATAGATCTTTTTTCCGCCGGCGATTTTTCCGGTGGCGCGGGGTGCGAGGACATCGTGATGCGCGATGCCGCGCGCGGTATTTACAAGCGCGTGGTGGTCAAGGACAACCGGCTGATCGGCTGCGTTCTCTATGGCGATACCGCCGACGGCAGCTGGTATTTCGATCTCTTGCGCAAAGGCGAGGATATCGGCCCGATCCGCGAGGCCCTGATATTCGGCCAGGCCTTCGCCGCGGGAGGCGGCGCCCTGGCGGACCCTAATGCCGCCGTTGCGGTCCTCTCGGACGATGCCGAGATCTGCGGGTGCAACGGCGTTTCCAAAGGCAAAGTGATGGCGTGCATTGCCGGCGGCGCGCAGAGCCTGGATGCCGTGCGCGCCGCGTGCAAGGCTTCGGCGTCGTGCGGATCGTGCACGGGCCTTGTCGAAAGCCTGTTGCATCTGACGCTGGGCGCAGACGTGCAATCCGGCCCGAAGACGCTGTGCAAGTGTACTAGCTTTACCCATAGCGATGTCCGTCGCCTGATCGTGGAAAAGAACCTGAAAGTCATTCCCCAGGTCATGCACGAACTGGGCTGGTCAACGCCCGATGGCTGCGCGTCGTGCCGCCCGGCGCTCAACTATTACCTGCTCTGCGCCTGGCCGGGCGACTATGTCGACGATCAGCAGAGCCGCTTCGTCAACGAACGGCTGCATGCCAATATCCAGAAGGACGGCACCTATTCGGTGGTGCCGCGCATGTGGGGGGGGCTGACCAATCCGCGCGAATTGCGCGCGATCGCCGATGTGGTGGAAAAGTTCAACGCGCCGATGGTCAAAGTCACCGGCGGCCAGCGGCTGGATATCTTCGGCATCCGGAAAGAGGATCTGCCCGCCGTATGGGCCGATCTCAACGCCGCGGGCATGGTTTCGGGGCATGCCTATGGCAAGAGCCTGCGCACCGTGAAGACCTGCGTGGGTTTGCAATGGTGCCGCTTCGGCACGCAGGATTCGACCGGGTTGGGCGTCAAGATCGAACAGATGACGTGGGGCAGCTGGATGCCGCACAAGTTCAAGATCGCCGTCAGCGGCTGTCCGCGCAACTGCGCCGAAGCGACGATCAAGGACTTTGGCGTGGTCTGCGTCGATTCCGGTTATGAACTGCACGTGGGCGGCAACGGCGGTATCAAGGTCCGCGCCACCGACCTTTTGTGCAAGGTGGAAACGGAGGAGGAAGCGATGGAAATCTGCGCGGCCTTCATCCAGCTTTACCGCGAGCAGGCCTGGTATCTGGAACGCACCGCGCCATGGATAGAGCGCGTCGGCCTGGCCCACGTCAAATCCGCATTGTTCGACGATCCGCGATCCATCCCCTTGCTGGCGGCGCGGTTCCGGCATTCGCAGCGCTTCATGCAGGATGACCCCTGGGCGCGGCGCGTGGCCGGCGCCGATGCCGAACTGCATCAGCATCTGGCCGAGTTCCGCCCCCTGGCCGCGGAGGTCGTGCAATGATCGGCGAATGGCTCGATATCGGCCCGGTCACGCAGATCAGCCCCGGCAACGCCCGCACCATGCCGGTGCGCGTCGCTGGCAAGACCATGCGCGAAATCGCGATTTTCCACACGCTGGACAATCGCTTTTATGCGCTTCTCAACCAGTGCCCGCACAAGGCGGGACCGTTGAGCCAGGGGATCGTGCATGGCGATGTGGTCACCTGCCCGCTGCACAACTGGAACATCTCGCTCAAGACCGGCGAGGCCCTCGGCCCCGACAAGGGCTGCGTCCCCACCGTGCCGCTGCGGGTCGACGCCGGCCGGCTCTATCTGCTGCGCATGGCAGTGATGGATGCGGCCGGCGCTGCCCATGCCGAATGATCCGCCCGTGATCCGCACCACCTGCGCCTATTGCGGCGTGGGTTGCGGGATTGCGGCGCGCGTGACCGGCCCCCGCAGCGTGGCGATTGCGGGCGATGCCGTGCATCCCGCCAACCACGGGCGACTGTGTTCCAAAGGCACGCACCTGGGCGAAACCGTGGGGCTGGAAGGGCGCCTGCTTGCCCCGATGATCGGCCCCGCCGAAGTCACCTGGGACCAGGCGCTTGACGATGTCGCGGCGCGCATGCGGACGGTGATCGATCGGCATGGCCCCGGCAGCGTGGCGTTCTATGTCTCGGGCCAGTTGCTGACCGAGGATTACTATGTTGCCAACAAGCTGATGAAGGGCTTCGTCGGCAGTGCCAATATCGATACCAACAGCCGCCTGTGCATGGCGAGCGCAGTTGCCGCGCATAATCGTGCGTTCGGCGAGGATGTCGTGCCGTGCAGCTACGAGGATTTCGACGATGCCGATCTGATCCTGCTGGTCGGCAGCAATACGGCCTGGTGCCACCCGGTGATCTGGCAACGGCTTGAACAGGCCCGCGAGACGCGCGGCGTGCGGCTGGTGGTGATCGACCCGCGCCGGACCGAAACCGCCGATCTTGCCGATCTGCATGTGCCGGTTGCGCCCGATGGCGATACCGCGCTGTTCAACGCCCTGCTCGCCGCGCTGCGCCAACGCGGCCTTACCGATGCGGCGTTTCTGGATGCCAGCGTGACCGTGCCCGAAGGGTTCTGGCAGGGCCTGAGCGAAGACCACGGGATCGATCCGGTGGTCTTCGCTCATCTTGTCGATCTTGTGGCCGAGCACCCGCGCATGATCACCCTGTTCAGCCAGGGGGCCAACCAGTCGATCGGCGGCACCGACAAAGGCAACGCGATCATCAATCTGCATCTCGCCACCGGGCGGATCGGCAAGCCCGGCGCCGGGCCATTCAGCGTGACCGGGCAGCCCAATGCCATGGGCGGGCGCGAGGTGGGCGGTCTGGCCAACATGCTGGCCTGCCACCTGGGCTTTTCCGAAAGCGAACGCGCCGATGTGGCTGCGTTCTGGCAGACGGACCGCCTCTGCGCCGGGCCTGGCCTCAAAGCGGTGGACATGTTCCGCGCAGTTCACGCGGGCCGCATCAAGTTCCTTTGGATAATGGCGACCAATCCGGCCGTATCGATGCCCGATGCGGGCTTCGTGCGCGAGGCATTGGGGCGCTGCCCGAACGTTATCGTGACAGACTGCATGGCCGATACCGATACCGCGCGCTTTGCCCACGTGCGCCTTCCCGCGCTTGGCTGGGGCGAAAAGGATGGCACGGTCACCAATTCGGAACGCCGCATCAGCCGCCAGCGCGCGCTGTTTCCCGCCCCCGGTGCGGCGCGCGCCGATTGGCGCATCATCTGCGACGTGGCGGCGCGCCTGGGGCACGGGCCGGCCTTTGCCTATGGCAACGCCGCGGCGATCTTTCGCGAGTTTGCGGCGATGACCGCGCTTGCCCGGCGCCATGGCAAAGTGCTGGATCTCACGGGCCTGGCTGCTTTGGACGACGCGTCTTACGCCGCGATGGAGCCTGTGCAATGGGGCGCCCGCCATCCGTTGGGCGGCCGGTTCCCTACCGCCGATGGCCGCGCACGCCTGATTGCCGTGTCGCCACCCCCGCCGCGCGCGGTGACCGATGCATTTCCGCTACGCCTCAACACCGGGCGTTATCGCGATCAGTGGCACACCATGACGCGAACCGGCCTGTCGCCCACGCTGTCGCAGCATCGGCGCGAACCGCTGATCGAAATTCATCCGCTTGACGGGCAAGGCGCCGGTCTCGTCGATGGGGGCTTTGCCAGGGTATTGACGCCCACCGGCAGCGCCCTTTTCCGCGCGGCCTTCAGCGAGGGGCAGCAACGCGGCCAGGTCTTCGTGCCGATGCACTGGGCGGATACGTTCGCGGCGCAGGCCCGTGCCAACCGCCTTGCCGATCAATCGGTCGATCCGGTTTCGGGCCAGCCCGGCTTCAAGAACACGCCTGCGCGAGTGGAAGCCGTGCGCCCGGCATGGCAGGCGTTCCTGGTGGCGAGGGAAGCCGCCCAGGTTCCGGCCGGGCTGCTGTGGTGGACCCGGGTGCGCATCGCCGGGGGATGGCTTGACGAAATGGCCGGCGCGGACGAACCGGCGCTCGACAGGTTGCTGCCCGACGGCGCCCGGCTTGAGGCAGCCGATGATGCACGCGGCATGCGGCGCGTTGCGGTTCTCGATGCGTCGGGCGCATTGCTGGCGGCGCTTTATCTGACGCGCCATGGCCGGTTGCCCGCGCGGGAATGGGTCGCCGGGCTGCTTGGCGAGGGGGGCGGCACCCGAGGTCGACCCGCCGCGGCCGAGCTGCTGGCGGCGCGCCCCATGCAGGCCGCGCCCGATCCCGGCCCGATCGTGTGCGTATGCCATGGCATCGGTACCAAGGCCGTTCTGGCCGCTGCCGATGCCGGCGCGGAAAGCGTGGCGCACGTGGGCGCAGCAACCCGCGCCGGAACGAATTGCGGCTCGTGCCGCCCGGCGATCGCGCGCCTGCTGGCGCAATGGCAGAAAACCGCATCGGAGTTGGCGCAATGAGCGAATTTTCCGCAGGCACGGTATGGCTGGTGGGGGCAGGGCCGGGCGATCCCGATCTGCTGACGCGCAAGGCCGCGCGACTGATCGGCCAGGCGAGCGTGATCTTTTACGACGCCTTGATCGCAGAAGACGTGCTGGCCCTGGCGGCGCCTGGCACGCGGTGCGAATATGTCGGCAAGCGGTCGGGCCGCCATTCCAGGGATCAGGCCACGATCGACCGGCTGATTGTGGCGGCAGCGCTTTCGGGCGAACGTGTCGTGCGCCTGAAAGGCGGCGATCCGGCAATCTTCGGCCGGATGGCGGAGGAACTCGACGCCTGCCGCCGGGCGGGCGTGACAGTGCGGATCTGCCCCGGCGTGACCGCCGCCAGCGCGGCGGCGGCAAGCCTTGGCGCCTCGCTGACTCTGCGCGGCCATGCACGCCGGCTGGCGCTGGTCACGGCCCATGCCCGGCAAGGCGAAGAGCTGGAACTCGATTGGCAGGCATTGGCGGATCCTGCCGCCACCACGGCGATCTACATGGGCAAGGCGGCCGCGCCGATCGTTGCCCAGCGCTTGATGGAAGCCGGCCTTGCCGGCAGCACGCCGGTTGCTCTGGTGGAAAACGCCAGCCTGCCGGGCGAACGCCAGTGCCGCACCCGGCTCGACCTTCTGGCGCTGACCGCGCGCCTGGCGCTGGGCGATGGTCCGGCGATCCTGCTGATCGGCATGGCCATGGCCGGTCCGCCGGCGCAGGCCGATGGTGCCATCGGAGCGCCCGCCGCGCGCACCGCCGTGGCCCCGGCTATGGTTACGCCTTCGCGCCGATAGGCCGCGCGTCGGGCGCCGGGTTGCCAAGATCGTCGGTCGGCACGTTCTGCTGGTTGAATGCGGCGAAGTATGCGGCCCATTCCGGTTCGCCCAGATCGACAAGCAAGGCGCCGTCCTGCCACACGTCGTTATGGTCGTTGCGATCGCTGCCCGGCTGATGGATATAGCTGCCGCCCGATCCCTGGTTCATGTGGGTATCGTGGATGCCCAGGTCGCCGCCGGTATAGAAACGCCCGAACAGATAGACATCGCGGCTTTCGGTCTGCGCCCGGCCGAGCAGGCGGATCAGCGAGGCGGCCGGTTCGACCGCGTGCGAGCCATCCATGACCCCGCTGTCGCGCCAGGGACCGGTGCCATCGAGCACGTCGCTGCGTAGGAAATCGAGCGCGGGCAGGGCGTTCCGGCCGGTAAGATCGGCCTTGCCCGGGGCCGCGGCAGCCAGCGTCTGGATCAGCGGATGGCGGTAATCGTAGACCAGCTTGTACTTGAGCAGATCGTCGCTGTCGCTGGTGCCGACGTTGATGGCCACGTCCCAGGTCTGCCCCGCCACGTCGAGATCGCAATGCAGGTGATACTGCACTTCGTTGCGGTGCCTGTCGTGGCCCCGGCTGCCTTGCAGCCTGGGCGCGGACACGACCTTTGCTTTCACATACCCGTAACCCAGCGTCATGATCAGTCCTTACCGAGAGGTGCCTTTGAAACACCGTTTGAGCCCATCCAGAATTGCAGTTCGGCATGGCGCGCGCCGCCCGGCTGCCAGCCGGTGAGGGGGGTGTAGATCGTATCGGGCGCGCCGCCGGCTTCGAGAAAGGCGCGCCAGGAATAGCTGTCGTAAACGCCGTTGATATGCACGGCATAAGCCTGCGCCAGTTTCCGGTTGCCGCGCACGATCACCAGGTTTTCATCGTTCCGGCGCGAGGCGCTGACCGAGAAATTGTGCGATCCGGTGATCACGGCACAATCGGGGCTGAAGGGATCGACGACGATCACTTTCGAATGGACGATGGCGATCAGCCCCGCGTTCCTGATTTCCGCCACTGTGAATTCGGCTTCGGCCCAGCTTGGCCGGTTATCGTCGGGAACGCCGCCAGGCACCAGCACATCCCGGTGAAACGAGGCCGGATCCTGGCCCGATTTGATCACCTGGCTGCCCACCCTGACAATGCCCTCTCCGCTCGCCTGCACCGTGGAAACGACGCCGCGCACATAAAGATCGCCCTGCTGCGCCCGGGAAAGCACCGCTTCGAGCAGCGGGGAATTGCCCGGCATGAACATCAGCGAAAGCACGCCCTGTCGCGCGCCGTCGATCAGCGCCTTGGCCGCCTCAATTTCGGGGCCGGCGGCGGTGGCGGCAAAGAACAGTTCGATGGGGCCGTCGCGCGTCTGCTGCGCGTTGCTCTCCTTGAGAGAAGCCGGCATGTCATCGCCGGCGGCGACAAGCGCCTGCCATTGCTGCCAATAGCGCGCGGCAACAGGCTGGCTCTGCATGATCAGCACGTTGTTGAGCTGGGTACACAGACCGGACACCGTCCAGTTGGTGCTGCCGGTGAGGACGCGCAGCGGCTGCCCCTGGGCGCTGACTTCGACAACGAACTTGTTGTGCACGCTCGGGGAACTGCGGCCCTGGCGGCTGAGGTCCCGGTGCCTGACTTCGAGGCCGGCGTCGGTCAGCGTCGATGCGACCCAGTCTGCGGTGGCGCTGCCGTTGCCGATCAGGATATGCCCACGATCGCCGAACGGCGTTAGGGCCTGGACCAGCTCCCTGTCGTTGATCTCGTAGATCGCGGCATGGATAGTGCTTCCCCGCCGATCGGCATCGGCCAGGAAATCGAGCATCTTGTGCCGTGCGTCGCCACCGAGATAGCGCCGCGCGGCAAATCCGGGATTGCCCAGTTGCGCCACGAAAGCCCGCAACCGCTCGCTCGACACGTCGCCTTTCACGAACCGGCTCACCACTTGCGACATCAGGGTGCCACGGTTGAAATAGGTTTCCAGCCCATCGCCCATGTCGCCGGTGACCACGACCGGTTCCGTCCACGCCGAAACGGTCTGCGCATCTGCGACGAAGCCGCCCTGGCCATCATCGCGCATGGCGGTGACCCGGTAGCATAGCTGTTCGGCCGCCGTGACGCCGTGATCGATCCAGATGCAGCGCCGGATGGGCGATAAGGCGGAAGAGATGCCGCCCGGTGCAACGGGTCCTGCGCCGGGTTGCGGAGGAATACGGTTGTTTACCGTCGCTATGGCCCCGCTTTGCCGATCCATGCGCTCCAGCGCGAAACCCGCAAGGTCCGCGGGCCAGCTGTCGGGCTCCCACGCCAGCAGCACGTCGTCGGCATTCGCAAAAGCCTTGATCGTGATCGCCATGGCCGTTCCATTCTTCAGCGCCGCATGCTGCGGCAATAGAGGTGCGCCCCGATTGCGACAGAGCCGTGACGTCGCCCGCGGCACCCGGGCATTTACCTGGGCGAGGGCCACCCATTATCCCGATAGTGCCGATACCGACGATACCGACGTGTGGTGCAAAGAAACTTCCCACGCCATCAGGCATTGATGGCGTGGGCGAATGGCCTCTGCAACGAGGATGGCATGGGCAATTCAGAGCAACAGGGCGCACTTTCCGGGGAAACGGAAACACTGGCGCGCGCGGCGTTGCGCGCGCTAGCCAGGGGGCGCGCAGGGCGATGCCTTTTCGAAGCGAAGCAGGGCAATCTGGGGATCACGCTTGCGCTTGACGCCGATGCCTTGTGGATCATCCTGCGTCGCCCGGGCGCGGACGACGGCGGATTGGCCTTGCGCCTGCCTATTTTCGGTGCGGAAACCCGCGCGCGCCTGGTGCCCCATGACGATGCGATCGCCGTGGTGGAATGCCACACCACGCTGGGCCAGGCGCGCCTCGAATTAACAGGCGATCCTTTTGGCCTGGAGCAACTGCGCGCGATCTGGAGCTTCGCCCCGGTCCGCAATCTGCGCATCGGCATGCTCGAGCGCGATCTGGTGCCGTTCGGCCCGGACGGCGAGCCAGGTGCCACGTGCGTGACAGTCGAGGCGCAGCAGCGCAAGATGAACACCGGGCTGTTGTACTTCACCCTGTCCGAGCCGGCATTCGGCAAGGTGCTGTACCTGCAGAATTTCAGCGCGCTCAATCCCTATTTCGCGGCGACCGGGACCAAGCCTGAAAACGCCGTGCAGGGCGATGGGCCGGACATGGGCTATCGTCCGCCGGTCGATGCCGAGAGCGGGTATGTGACGCTGCCTGCCGCCCGCGAACTGGTGCTTTACGATACGATCCTTGCCATTCGCGCCTATCCGCAGGGGGAAGAGGCGGACAGCGCCTGGCAATTCCTCGACATGATCGGGGGCATCTACCCCTGGCTATCGCCCCCGCATGCCGAGTTCCGGCACTGGCCCAAGCGTGCAGAAGCGACGGCGCACGATCTCGTCCATGCGCCAGAGGCGCGGATCGAACATTTCGGGCACGTCTATTTCCATCCTTACACGGCCAGCGAATATCCCGATGTCATGGTGCAACTGGCCATCGCATCGGCGCTTGACGATTGGGGGCGCTGGCAAGGGAAGCCCCATCCACTGGTGCGCGAGATCCTGAGCGGGATCGACGCGTTCCACGATACTTCGCTTGGTACGCTGCGCCGCTATCTGCCCAACGTGGGGATGGACAAGAACGCCAACGCGGTCGACAGCTGGTATCTCTATCATCCGATGCTGAACCTCGCCAATCTGGCGCTGGCCGGCCACGACGATGCGCGGGCGCTGTTTCTTGCCACGATCGATTATGGCATCCACGCCGCGCGCCATTTCGCCTATCGCTGGCCGATCCTTTACGACCTGCGCGATTTTTCGATCATTCAGGCGGTGGCCGATGGCGATGGCCGCGGGCAGACCGACGTGGGCGGTATCTATGCCTGGGTCATGCTTCAGGCTTTCGAACTGACGCTCGACGTGCGGTTCGTGGAAGAAGCGATGCGCGCGATCGACGCCGCATGCGGGATGCGCTTCGATCTCAATTATCAGGCCAATCTGACGGCATGGGGCGCGGCCGCGTGCATCCGCCTGTGGCGGATCACCGAACGCAAGGACTATCTCAAGCAAAGCTACGTCTATCTGGCCAGCTTCTTTCACAACAGCCAGATCTGGCAGAGTGAAATCGACCTAGCTCGGAACTGGCGCAACTTCCTGGGTGTCACCTGCCTGCACGATGCGCCCTATATGGCGGCCTACGAATGCTTTGACAGTTTCGCGGCGTTCGAACGCTATCTCGATTACGGCGGCCCGGACCTAATCCCGTCGGTGCGGCTGCTGCTCAGCGAATATTGCCGGCATGCGCTGAACCGTGGCTGGTTCTATTATCCCGATGCCCTGCCGGAAGAGGCGGTGGCGGAGGAGGATATCCGCAACGGCTATATCAACCGCGCGCTCAGCTTTCCGCTCGAGGACATCTATCCCGATGGCCAGCGCGCCGGCCAGGTAGGGCAGGAAATCTATGGCTGCGGCGGCGCGATGATCTATGCGACGCGGGCGTTCCGCCGGATCGACGGTGCGCCGTTCCTGTTGTGGTGCGATGTCTTCCTGCGGGCGGTGCACCAGATCGACGCGAACACCTTGAGCCTGCGCATCGACGGGCCGGCCGGCTCGGAAGCCCGGCTGGCGCTGGTGGCTAAAGAGGGCGATCTGCCCCCCGGACTTTCGCCCCGGCTGGCGACCGCCGACGGACAGATCATGTCTTTTTCAGAGCAGGGCAATCGGCTGGAAGCGCGGCTGCCGGCCGACGCCTCGCTGATCTTGACCTGGAACGGGGACGCGCAATGAAAGCGGCGATCAAGACCGACGATGGCACGTTCGCCGTTGCCAGGCGCCTGAACCGGCGCCGTGTTCATCGCGGTCGAGATGTAGCAGGAAGGGAAAGGCGCGGGGCCGGCGAGGTCAACCGAGCGTGATGTCAAGCACGCACATCACGGCAAGCCCCCCGGCAAAGGTAAAGGCAGGCAGGTTGGCCGATCGGCGCGGTGCGCGGCGCGTCTGCTCTCGCATGTGCCCGACCAGATCGGGAATGATTTGGCAGAATACGATCAGCAGCATGGCGCCGGCGGCCAGCGCCAGCCCCCATGGCAACAGGCGCTGCACGAGCGCGACCAACACCGCGCCGGCCGCGCCTGCGACCGGTTCGACCAGGCCCGATGCGGCCCCGCCGGCAAATGCGCGCAGCCGAGACAGGCCCACCCCCGCCAGGGCACAGGCCACCGCAAGGCCTTCGGGCAGGTTCTGCACGCCAATGCCGATGGCGGTGGAAAGGCCGCCCTGCAAATTTCCGCCGGAAAAGGCCATGCCCACGGCGGCGCCTTCGGGAATGTTGTGCAGCACGATCGCCAGGCACAGCACCCACACCGGACGCGGCACGCCCAATGATGACGCGCAGAGCCCGGGGCCGGGCGCTGCCGCCGCGATGCCTTTATCCCCGGGCCGGGGTGCCTCGGCAATGCCGTCTGGCACGGGGCCGTCGGGCACGGGCAGCCAGCGCCCCAGAAGGACCATGATCCCTGCGCCGATCAGCGTTGCCAGCAGCACCAGCGCGATCGCCTGGTCCCCGGGAAATCCCTGCGCCCGCGCTGCGACGATTGCGGGCAGGATCAATGAAAAGACCGATGCCGCCAGCATCACGCCGCCGGCAAAAGCCAGGTAGGCGCGTTGCCGGTCTGCATCGGCGGCGCGCAGGCCCAGCACGGGCAACGCACCGATGCCGGTTGCAAGGCCAGTGCCCAGGCTGGCCAGACAACCGGCGGCAATGGCGCCACCGATCAATGGCTTGCAGGGCGCCGCGACTGGGCCATCTCGCGTGCTTCGGCCACGTTGGCCGCCCCGCCGAAATCCTGATCGTCGACTTTGCCCGCGCCAGGTCCGGCGCCCAGGCTTACCCCCGTAGCCAGATCAAGCGCCGGATTGGACTGAAGCCGCGTCATCATCGCGCCGGCGTTGGCCTGGTCCGCGGCGTTCAGGGAAACGGTTGCCTGACCGTCACCGTCATCGACCGGCAGGTTGCCGGCGATGTCGTCAAGCTTGATCCATTGCTCGCCCTGGTTCCACGGCCCCACCGCATCGCCTTCGCCCTGCGACGCGTTGACATAGATATCGGTGTAGGGCGCAACGCCCGGCAACTTGCCCGGGGGAAAATTGTCGGCGATCGAATAGAGCGCCTTCTCAAAGCTTTTCTGGTGGGCGATCTCGCGGGTCATGAGAAAGCCGAGGGCGTCCTTGATGCCCGGGTCATCGGTAATGGCGATCAGCCGTTCATAGATGATCTTGGCCCGGCTTTCGGCCGCGATGTTGGAGCGCAGATCGCAGGTCGGATCGCCGCGGCTGTCGATATAGGCCGCCGTCCAGGGCACGCCGGCGCTGTTCGTCAACGAAGGGCCGCCGCCATAGAGCAGGGCTTCGGTATGGCTCACACCGCCCGCATTCAGCGCCATGAACAGTTCGGCCTCGCCCATCGCCGCCTCGGCAAGCGCGCCCTTGGCACCCTTGTTCAGCATCGCCACGATCGAGCCGATCACTTCGAGATGGCTCAGTTCCTCGGTGGCGATGTCGAGCAGCATGTCCTTGCGGCCGGGGTCCTCTTCGGACAACCCCTGCGTGAAATAGCGCATGGCAGCGGCCAGTTCGCCGTCGGGGCCACCGAATTGCTCAAGCAGCATGGCTGCCAGCGCCGGATTGGGTTCGGCCACGCGCACTGTGTATTGCAGACGCTTGTTGTGCATGAACATGACAGGGTCCTTGTTTGGATGCGAATGATTGGCCACATCCATGGAATGCGGCCCGCACGTGGTGCGTTGTCCAGCAGCCAATGGACCTTTGCCGGCCTCGTTCCGGCCTACACGGGCGGGCGCTTACCTGTGTAAGGACAATGCCGGCCGCGGCACTCACCGTGCCCGCACTATGGAACGATGGTCCGCAGCAAACGTTCGATGGTCGATTTTCCCTATTTCGAAAGGACCTGCTCGTGATCGGTCAAATCGTTTCCGCCGTGGTCGGCAAAAAGCTTGCCGAACGCACCCCGGGCATCAGCGAGGGTGGTGGCGCGCTGCTTGGCCTTGCCGCTTCGACGCTGGCGCGGCGCCTGGGGCCACTCGGTATCGTCGCCATGGCAGCTGGCGGCTGGATCGCCAGCCGCCAGATGGCCAAGCGCCAGAACCGCCAGTCCGGGTCTTACTGAGTTCCTGATCAGGCCCTCCCGGTCTCAAGGCTTTCGCAGGCCCGCACATCCGCAAGCCGGGCGCCGGGCCTGCGCCGACCTGTAGCGAAACGGCGGGCGCAAAGCGCGCTTGTGGCAACGATCGCTATTGCCGGCAGGGCAGCAGGGCTGATCGTCTCGCCCAAAAACAGTGCGGCCATGCCAAGGCCGATGAACGGCTGAACCAGCTGCAATTGGCCCACGCTGGCGATCCCGCCCAGATCGAGGCCACGATACCAGAAAATGAATCCTACCAGCATCGAAATTACCGAAACATAGGCCACCCCGACCCAGCTTTGCCAGCTTACGCCGGCAAGCGCCGCCGCCCGGGGGTGCAGAGCCAGGGTGCCCACGCATGCCGCGGGCAGGCACAGCACCAAGGCCCAGCAAATCACCTGCCAGCCGCCCAGCGCACGGGTCAGCACCGCGCCTTCGGCATAGCCCAGCCCGCAGACCACTACGGCGGCGACCATCAGCCCGTCGCCAAGCAGCGAACCGCCACCGCCTCGCGAAAGTGCAAAGCCGGCCACCGCCAGAGCGCCCAGAACCGCAAAGGCCCAGAAGGCGGCGGGCGGACGTTCCTTGCCACGCAGCACGCCGAATGTGGCGGTGCTCAAAGGCAGCATGCCGGTAAACACGAGAGAGCGCGACGCCGAAATATGCTCCAGCGCCATCGCGGACAGCAGCGGGAAGCCGAGTACGCAGCCCCCGGCGACAATGACCAGCGCGCGCCATTGCCGCCGCGTGGGCACGGGCTGGCGGCTCAAGGCCAGCGCAGCCCCGGCAATGAGCCCGGCGATCAATGCACGCACGCTGGTCAGCAGCAGCGGAGCAAGGCCGAGAACCGCCAGCCGCGTCGCCGGCATGGAGCCGGCGAACATGATCACGGCGACCATGCCGTTGGCCCAACCCCGTTGTTTCGCGTCCATTTTGCAGTCTGTCCTTCGCCATGCACCACGCAGGCTTCAATGCCCCCAAAACCGGTGGCGTTGCCAGATACAGAGCGATACAGTTGGATCATTCTGTACCAGTCAATGGGGTAATACAGTCAATGGCCGAAACCCGCATCAATCACGTGGTGCAAGGCATTCGCAACCGCATCGCCGCGCGCCTGCTTTGTGCCGGCGACCGTTTACCCTCGGTGCGACAAAGCGCGCGTAACTTTGGCGTTTCGCCGGCGACCGTGGTTGAAGCTTATGACCGGCTTGTGGCCGACGGGCTGATCCAGGCCGTGCCGCGGTCGGGGTTCTTCGTCAGCCATCTTGGCAGCGCGCCGCAAAGCCCCTCGGCCCGGGGGCCGCGGCGCGACCACGCGATCGATCCGTTCTGGGTGTCGCGACAATCGCTGGACAACAGCGGCGCTTTTTCCATGCCCGGCTGCGGCTGGCTGCCGGCCGAATGGATGCCCCAGGCCGCCTTGCAGCGCGGCCTGCGCGAGGCTGCGCGCGATCCGGCCTGTCTGCTGCACTATGGCACGACGGCTGGCGATCCGGCACTGCGCCGCCAGATCGCGCTACGCTTCGCCGCCGACGGGCTGGTGTGCGACCCTGATCAGATCCTGCTGACGACATCGGGATCGGCGGCGATCGATCTCATCTGCCGCTTGCTACTGCGCCCGGGCGATACTGTGCTGCTCGATGATCCCTGCTATTTCAACTATCAGGCGCTGGTGGCGGCGCACGCGGTGCGCGCGGTCAGCGTGCCGTTCGGCCCCGACGGGCCAGACCCGGATGCTTTTGCCGCGGTGGGCGCGGCGGAACGGCCGCGCTTGTATCTTACCAATTCCAGCCTGCACAATCCCACCGGTGGCCGGCTGACTCTGCCCACCGCGCACCGCCTGCCCGCCATTGCCGCGGCGCACGGGATGGTCATCGTCGAAGACGACATCTTTGCCGATTTTGCGCCGGGCCGCCCGACGATGGCCGCGCTCGACGGGCTTGCCGGCGTGATCCGCGTGGGCAGCTTTTCCAAGACCATCTCGGCATCGGTTCGCTGCGGCTACATCGCCGCCCGGGCGGAGTGGATCGCCGCGCTGGCCGATCTGCAACTGGCCACCGGTTTCGGCGGACCCAGCCCGCTGGCCACCGCGGCACTGTGCCACGTCCTGGCCCACGGCGCCTATCGGCGCCACATCGACCAGCTGCGCCGCAAGCTTGCCCGCGTCCGGCGGCAGGTAGCCGGCCAGCTTGCCGGTCTAGGCATCGTTACACCCATGTCCACCGGCGACGAGGCTGGGGGTTTCACGCTATGGTGCCGCCTCCCGGCTGGAATGGACAGCGCCGTGTTGGCCCGGCACTGCCTTCGGCAGGGCGTGATCCTTGGCCCGGGCAACGTGTTCAGCCCCAGCCAAAGCGCGGCGTCGTTCATGCGCTGGAACGTCGCGCATACCAGCGATCTCGCGCTGACGACATTGGCCCGCGCCATGGCGGCCCCAGCCGAACAAACGGTTGCGGAATGAAGCGGTTATTTCGCCGGTTCCAAGTGTCCGCCAAAGCCGAAGCGCATGGCCGACAGCACCTTGTCGCCAAAAGTCGTCACCGTGCGACTGCGATAGCGGGCATAGAGCGCCGCCGAAAGGACATAGGCCGGAACAGCCTCTTCCATCGCGGCTTCCACCGTCCAGCGACCTTCGCCCGAATCCGCGACGATCCCGGAAAAGCCTTCGAGTGTGTGGTCGCGCGCCAGGGCATCTGCGGCCAGATCGAGAAGCCAGGAGGAGACCACGCTGCCCCGGCGCCAGGCCTCGGCAACGTCGGGCAGATTGAGTGCGAAGCGCTCGTCTTCGGGCAAGGTGTCCGATGCCTTGGACCTGAGCAGATCGAACCCTTCAGCAAATGCCGCCATCATTCCGTATTCGATGCCGTTGTGCACCATCTTGACGAAATGGCCAGCGCCCGCCGGCCCGGCATGCAGATAGCCCATTTCCGGGCGTGGATCGGCATCGGCAGCGCGGCCGGGCGTGCGCGCCGCCATACCCGGGCCTGGGGCCAACGCTTGCAGGATGGGGTCGATCGCGGCCACCGCATCGGCCGGCCCGCCCACCATCATGCTGAACCCGCGTTCGAGCCCCCAGACGCCGCCGGACGTGCCGATATCGATGTAGTGGATGCCTTTTGCCGCCAGAGCCCGTGCGCGGCGGATGTCGTCCTTGTAAAACGTATTGCCGCCATCGATCACGATATCCCCGGGTCCGGCGATTTCGGCCAGCGCGGCAATCGTGGTTTCGGTAATGGTGCCTGCCGGCAGCATCGCCCAGAAGACGCGCGGACCATTCAGCAATTGTGCGGCATGCTGCAACGATGTTGCGCCTTGCGCACCCTGGGCGACAGCGTCCGCGACCGCCTGCTGTGAAATGTCGTAAGCGACGATTTCATGCCCGGCACGCATCAGACGGCGGGCAATGCCCGCGCCCATCCGGCCCAGACCGATAATGGCAAGACGCATGCAAATCATCTCCTGCGAAACAGCAACTTGAGCGTAACTTGCAAGGTCACGGCGGGCAACAGGAGACGCGCCGGCGCACTGGCGTCGGCTTGCCCAAGGCATAAGGTTGTTGTTGCGGCTTAACGCAACGGTTGCATGTATCGTGCTATTGATGCACGGATCGCGCATGGACCGCACCGATCATCGCATCCTTGCGCATCTTCAGGCCAATGCCGCAGCCAGTCACGCCGAATTGGCCGAGGCGGTGCATCTTTCACCCTCGCAATGTTCCCGGCGTATTGCCCGCCTGCACGAAACCGGCGTGATCAGAGGCCAGGTGGCCTTGCTCGACGAAGCCGCGCTGGGGCTGGGGGTGGAAGCTTATGTCATGGTGACGATGGCATCCTATGGCCGCGATGTGGTTGGCGGTTTTCACGAGCGGATCGCCGGGCTTGCCGCCGTGGTCGACTGCTGCGCGCTAACAGGCGACGCGGATTACCTTCTGCGCATCGTGGCCACGGATCTGGCGGCCTTCACCCGTCTGCTCAATGAAGAAATCCTGGGTCATGGCGATGTCGCCAGCCTGCGTTCCTCGATCGTACTCGATCGGATCAAGCGTACAACAGCGCTGCCCCTGCCTGAGCCGCATGGTTGACGCGCAATATGCAGATTTGATGCGTAATCTTTGCGTTTATGCCAGTTATCGGTAAAAACTTCGCGCGGACCTTGCATCGACTTTGCGTTAGATTACATGCATCGAGCTGGTCATGAAGCGTGGCCGGCGCCTTGCTGATGGAGAGCTTGCCGTGGCCGCATCGACCGATCTTTTCGATAATCCCCTGGGCCTCGATGGTTTCGATTTCATCGAGTTCGCCAGCGCCGATCGCGGCAGCCTGGGCCCGGTGTTCAGCCGCATGGGCTTTACCCATGTCGCCAATCACCGCAGCAAGGACGTGGAGCTGTGGCGTCAAGGCGGCATCAATCTGATCGCTAACTATCAAAAAGGCAGCCCGGCAGCCTATTTTGCCGCCGAGCATGGCCCTTCGGCCTGCGGCATGGGTTGGCGCGTGCGCGACGCGGCCAAGGCCTTTGCCGCCGCGGTCGAGCGTGGGGCCGAGCCGGTGGACGTGCAGACGGGGCCGATGGAATTGCGCATTCCGGCCATTCGCGGCATCGGCGGTTCGATCATCTATCTGGTCGATCGTTATGCAGGCGGCCAGTTCGGCGATCTTACCATCTATGACATCGATTTTGTCTATCTGCCCGGGGTGGATCGCCATCCGGTGGGTGCGGGCTTCACCACGATCGACCATCTGACGCACAACGTTTATGGCGGGCGCATGGCGCATTGGGCGGGTTTCTACGAGCGGGTATTCGGCTTCCGCGAAATCCGTTATTTCGACATCAAGGGCGAATACACGGGCCTGACCAGCCGCGCGATGACCGCGCCTGACGGCAAGATCCGCATCCCGTTGAACGAAGAATCGCAGAAGGGTGGCGGACAGATCGAGGAATTCCTGCGCGCCTACAACGGCGAAGGCATTCAGCACATTGCCTTTTCCTGCAACGACCTGATTGCCGGCTGGGATCACCTCAAAGCCATCGGTACGCCATTCATGACAGCGCCGCCGGCCACCTATTATGAAATGCTGGAAGAGCGCCTTCCCGGCCATGGCGAGCCCGTGGAGGAACTTCAGAAGCGCGGCATCCTGCTCGATGGTTCGACCGTGCAGGGCGATCCGCGCCTGCTGCTGCAGATCTTTTCGGAAACGCAGATCGGGCCGGTGTTCTTCGAGTTCATTCAGCGCAAGAAAGACGAAGGCTTTGGCGAGGGCAACTTTACGGCCCTGTTCGAAAGCCTGGAGCGCGACCAGGTGCGTCGTGGCGTGCTCAAGGTGGGGGAGGACGCCTGATGACCGCCTCGCAAAACCAGATTCCGCAGCTTGCCGGGGTGCATCACGTCGCCTATCGCTGCCGCGACGCCAAGCAAACGGTGGAATGGTACAGCCGCGTTCTGGGCATGACCTATACAACCGCCTTTGCCGAGGATCATGTGCCTTCGACCGGCGAATTCGATCCCTACATGCACATCTTCCTCGATGCAGGGAACGGCAACGTGCTGGCCTTTTTCGAGTTGCCGAACCAGCCCGAAATGGGCCGTGATCCGGCAACGCCCGCGTGGGTTCAGCATCTGGCGCTGAAAGTGGCCGACGAAGCCGCCCTGCTGGCGGCCAAGGCGCATATCGAGGCGCAAGGGGTGGACGTACTCGGACCCACCTGGCACGGGCTGTTCAAGTCGATCTATTTCTTCGATCCAAACGGGCACCGGCTGGAACTGGCTTGCGATATCGGTACGGCCGAACAGCTTGAAATGGCACGCGCCGTCGCACCGGCCATGCTTGACGAATGGGCCGAGACCCGCCGCGCCCCTCGCCACGCCGCCTGGCTGCACGCGCAGCCGGCCGACGAAGGTGGCGAGGGACAGACCGTATGATCGACCATACCCACGATCCGCGAGCCACCAGCTGGGTGGAAAGTGCCAATGGCCACGCGGATTTTCCGGTGCAGAACCTGCCGCTGGGGGTGTTTTCGCCCGCCGGCGGCGGGGCGCCGCGCATCGGCACCGCGATCGGCGATCGCGTGCTGGATCTGGCCGGCCTTGCCGCCGATGGTGCGTTGCCGTCGAGCCTGGCCGACGCCCTGGCACAGCCGACGCTCAATGCACTGTTCCGCCTTCCGGTGGCAGAGCGGGTGGCATTGCGCCATGCGCTGTTCGCGCTGTTGACCAGCGAGCAGAGCCGGCTGCAAGTGACGCCGCACCTTCACGGCGGCGCCGACGTGACGCTGCACCTGCCGTTCGCGATCGGCGATTACACCGATTTCTATGTCGGCATTCACCATGCCACCAGCATCGGCAAGCTGTTCCGGCCCGACAACCCCTTGCTGCCTAACTACAAGCACGTTCCGATCGGCTATCACGGCCGCGCTTCGTCGGTGCGCGTCTCGGGTGCGCCGGTGGTGCGTCCATGGGGTCAGCTGAAGGCGCCTGATGCCGACGCGCCGGTGCATGCTCCCTGTCGCCGGCTGGATCATGAACTGGAACTGGGCCTGTGGATCGCGGGTGACAATGCGCTGGGCGAGCCGGTGCGGATCGACCGGGCGTGGGACCGGATCGGCGGGCTCTGCCTGCTCAACGACTGGTCGGCGCGCGATGTCCAGGCCTGGGAATATCAGCCGCTGGGGCCGTTCCTGGCCAAGAATTTCTCCACCACGATTTCGCCCTGGGTGATCACCGCGCAGGCACTGGCGCCGTTCCGCGTGGCCGCCGCTGCCCGGCCGGAAGGCGATCCGCAACCCTTGCCCTATCTGCAGGAAGCAGGCGACGGCGCGCTGGCGATCATGCTGGAAGCGAGCCTGCAAACCGCCGCCATGCGTGCGGCGGGCCTTGCGCCCCACAAGCTGAGCCAGGGCCGCACGGAACAGGCGATGTATTGGACGGCAGCGCAGATCGTCACGCACCATGCATCGAACGGCTGCGATCTCCATGCCGGCGATCTGCTCGGCACGGGCACGTTGTCCGGCCCGACGCCGGAAAGCGCCGGCAGCCTTATGGAATTGAGCCAGGGCGGCAAGGCACCGATTGCCCTGCCCAATGGCGAAACCCGTACTTTCCTTGAAGACGGTGACGAACTGGCGCTTCATGCCCGGGCCGAACGCGACGGCTTTGCCAGCATCGGTTTTGGCCCCTGCACCGGCCGGATATTGCCGGCCCGCCAGCCCTGGGGATGACACCGTGGGCCTGACACTGCACGGCTATTGGCGCTCGGGCGCGGCATGGCGGGTGCGCATCGCCCTGGCGCTCAAGGGATTGGATCATGCGGACAGCACGCACGATCTGCGCACTGGCGCCCAGCGGGACGCTGCCTATCTGGCAGCCAATCCGCAGGGCCTGGTGCCCGCGCTCGACGTGGGGCAGGGCGACGAACCGCCGTTGACCCAATCGCTGGCCATTATCGAATGGCTTGACGAAACCTACCCCACGCCGCCGCTCCTGCCAGCCGACGCTTTGGGCCGCGCACGCGTGCGGGCCATGGCGCAGGTCATCGCCTGCGATGTCCATCCCCTGGGCAATCTGCGCGTGCTGCAGGCCTTGCGCGGCGATCTTGGTGCAACGGATGCGCAGGTTCAGGACTGGTTGTCGCGCTGGATGGGTACTGGCCTGGGCGCGCTCGAAACGATGACGGCGCGCTGGGGCGGGGCCTTCGTCCACGGCGATGTGCCAGGGCTGGCCGATTGCTGTCTCGTGCCGCAGATCTATGCGGCGCGCCGGTTCGGCGTGGACCTGACGCCCTATCCGCGGTTGCTGGCGATAGACGCGCGCTGCGCCGAGCATCCTGCCTTTGCAACGGCGCATCCCTCTGCGCAGGCTGACGCCGATCAGGCCTGATCGGTGGCGGGGGGCGCAGGCGGCCCGGGAAAAGGAAAGCGGCCGTCTTTCTCTAAAGTCTGTTCCAAAGTGCTGGCGTTCAGGATCAGCCCTTTTTCCGTCACCACCCGAAAGCTTTTGCGGGTATCCTTGTCCCAACGGAGCATGAGCCGCACGATCTTGGCAAGCGGTTCGGGACGCACGCTTTCGACGCGCTGAAAGACCGCGGACCGATCATCCTCGGGGGGCGACGCCGACCATTCCAGCCAGGCACGTTCGGTCCAGTCGATCGTCACAGACGGCCCCGTGTCATATTGCGATGCCAAACAAACCTGCTGCACAGCAAAAAATTGCAGTTCCCTAGCAAAAACTATACGATTTGCGGGAAATTGCAATTGCTCGCTCTCAATCAAGCAACATGGCACAGGAATTACGCTGCAATGCAGCAGTGCATCGCCGCGATGGCGTGCAATCGAGGCGCGCAGCGATACTACGGTCGCGGCGCGGGCGCCGGGGGGCTGCCGTCGGCATTGGCCGGGGGCTGGGCCGGCGGCTGATCGGTCCAGCGGCCGCCCACCGCCTGGGCCAGAGCGATCGCCGCGGTCTGGCGATCGATCACCGATTGAATTTCCGTTTGGCGCGATGTCAGCGCGTTCTGCTGAGCGGTGATCACCGTGTTGTAATCGATGATCCCATTGCGATACTGGTTGAACGTGACGGTTTCGGCCTGAATTGCCGCGGCGGCCGCCTCGCTGCGGCGAGCGGCAACTTCGGCCAGGATCCGCGTGCCGGCCAGATTGTCTTCGACCTGCTGGAAAGCTGCCAGCACTGTCTGGCGATAGTTGGCAACGGCCTGTTCGTATTGCGCTCGCGCCTGTAGCACATTGCCGCGCCGCGCGCCGAAATCGAGCAGAGTCATGGTGGTGCTGGCGCCGATCGACCACAGGCTGGTCGCTGCGCGGAACAGCTGGCTCAGCATGCCGCTGTTCGTGCCGAGGCTGCCCGAAAGCGTGGTGTTCGGGAAATAGCCGGCTTTCTGGATGCCGACATTGGCATTGGCCGCCGCGACACGCCGCTCGGCCGCGGCAATATCCGGGCGGCGTTGCAGCAGCGCCGTGGGAACCTGCGCCGGAATTTCCGGCACCACGGGTTTCCAGTCCACCGGGGCAATTGAAAACGTCGACGGGTTCTCGCCCACCAGCACGGCAATGGCATGTTCCAGTTGCGCCCGCTGCCGGTCGAGATCGGCGCGCTGGGCCTGGGCATTGCTCAACGTCGTTTGCGCCTGGAACACATCGGCATGGGAAACCGTGCCGGCATTGTAATTGTTCGTCGTGATGGTCAGGGCCTTGATGTAATCGGCCACGGTGCGATCCAGCAGCAGGCGCTGGGCATCGATGCCGCGCAATTGCACATAGTTGGTGGCAAGTTCGCCCTGCGCGGACAGCGTGGCGTTGGCCAGATCGCCGGCGCTCGCTTGGGCTGATGCCTTGGCCTGGTTGACCGCGTTGCCCAGCCGCCCCCACAAATCCGGCTCCCAGCTGACGCCGATGGACAGCGAATAGCGCGAGACGACGGCGCCGGTATTGGTAAGCGTGGCGCCCCCGTTGCCCACCACATTCTGGCCCGCCAGCGTTTCCGAACGGGTTTCGCTGGCCGATCCGGTTACCGAGGGAAAAAGCGCCGAACGCTGCACCTGCACCAGCGCGCGCGCCGCCTGATAGGCCGCGCGGGAGCTTGCCACGTTCTGGTTGGTGACCTCGACACGGCGTTCCAGCGCATCGAGCACCGGATCGCGGAACAGGTCCCACCAGGCGCCACGGGCCACCGCGTCCGACGGCACGGCAACGGACCAGCCCGGCTCCTCCTTGAATTGCGCCGGCATCGCGCCGATTTCGGGCCGTTGATAACGCGGCGCCATCGAGCAGCCGGCGAGGCAGAAAGCCGGAATCACGAGCACGGAAAAGCAGTGCAGGCGTGTGCGCATCAAGCGGGTGCTCCTTGAGCGGGCGGGGGCGGGGTCACGCGGCGGCGGCGGCCCCGGCGACGAAAGCGGTCGAGCGCCAGATAGACCACGGGCGTCGTCATCAGGGTCAGCACCTGGCTGGCGACCAGGCCGCCGAAAATCGCGATGCCAAGCGGACGGCGCAGTTCGGCCCCGTCGCCAAAGCCGATAGCCAGCGGCAGGGCGCCCAGTGCCGCGGCCAGCGTGGTCATGAGGATCGGGCGAAACCGCTTGAGGCACGCCTCGCGCACGGCTTCCACCGGTGCAAGGCCCTGGCTGCGCTCGGCTTCGAGCGCAAAGTCGATGATCATGATCGCGTTCTTCTTGACGATGCCGATCAGCAGGATGATCCCTATCAGGGCGATGATATCGAACTGTCCGCCGCTGCCGATCAGCGCGATCATCGCGCCCACCCCGGCCGAGGGGATCGTGGAAAGGGCGGTCAGCGGGTGAATCGCGCTTTCGTAGAGCATGCCCAGCACGATGTAGATCGTCACCAGGGCCGCCACGATCAGCAGTGGCAGCGTGGCGGTGGATTGGGCAAAGACTTTTGCCGTGCCGCCGAAATCGCCATGGACGCTGGCCGGCAGGCCAAGGCTGCCCTGCACCTGCGCAATCAACTGCGAGGTCTGCCCGAGGGAGACGCCAGGCGGCAGGTTGAACGAGATCGTTGCCGACGGTTCGCCATCGGAATGATTGACCTGCGCATTCGTGGCACGCACATCCCAGTGCGCGATGGCCGAAAGCGGCGTCATCGTGCGCGCGGTGGTGCTGACCGCGCTGCCGCTGGCCACCGTCGCGCCACCCGATGCGGTGCCACTCCGACCGTTGAGGTTGGCCGACGAGACCGGCGAACTGATAGCGCTGCCCACGGGGAGATAGATGTTGTCCAGCGCTTCGGGAGAACCGTTGAACTGGCGCGCTGCTTCCATCACCACGTGATACTGGTTGAGCCCGGAATAGATGTTGGCCACCTGGCGCTGCCCGAAGGCATCGTAAAGTGTGGCATCGACCGTCTGCATCGGGATGCCCAGCCGTGCCGCAGCATCGCGGTCCACCGCGACAAAAGCCGCCGCGCCGGCGTCCTGCTGATCGATATCGACATCGGTGATGAGATCGCCGTGGGTCTTTAGCGCATCGACCAGCTTCTGCCCGGCGGCTTTCAGAACATCGGCATGATCGGCCTTTAGCACGTATTGATAGGTGCTGTTGGTCTGCCGTCCACCGGCCTGGAGATCCTGCACCGGATTAAGGAACAGGCTGACCCCGCGCACCCGCGCCAGCTGGGGACGCAGCCGGGCGATCACTTCGGTAACGGACGGCCGCTGCGACCGGTCCTTGAGCGTGGCGAACAGGAATCCGCCGCCCGCGCGTGACCCGCCGGCAAAGGCGACCACGGTCTCGATAGCCGGATCGGATTTGACGATGCGGGTTATCCGCGTCAGCTTTTCCTGCAGGTCGTTGAACGAAATGGCCTGGTCTGACCGCAGACCGCCCACCAGGCCGCCGGTGTCCTGCTGCGGGAAAAAGCCTTTGGGCGATACCGCAATCAGCCACACGTTGAGCGCCACGGTGAGCACCAGCACCAGCATCACCAGGCCGCGGTTGGCCAAGGCCCAATCAAGATTGCGGGCATAGCGCGCTTCCGACCATTCCACCCAGCGGCGCGCCGTGCGCATCACCCAGCTTTTGTTCTGGCGCCCGTCGAGCAGGCGGGCCGCCAGCATCGGCGTGGTGGTGAGCGAAACGACCAGGCTGATCGCCACGGCAACTGCCATGGTGACTGCAAATTCCTGAAATAGCCGCCCGACCAGCCCGCCCATGAAAATC
This sequence comes from Novosphingobium sp. DS6-6, assembly GCF_057784975.1. Lineage (NCBI taxonomy): Bacteria > Pseudomonadati > Pseudomonadota > Alphaproteobacteria > Sphingomonadales > Sphingomonadaceae > Novosphingobium > Novosphingobium sp. DS6-6. The sequence goes on from NZ_JBYNTS010000011.1 coordinate 100,287, forward strand.
AGCGGCACGAACACCGCCACGAGGCTCACCGAGATGGAAAGGACGGTAAAGCCCACTTCGCGTGCGCCTTTCAGCGCCGCGGCAAGCGGAGGCATGCCGTCCTCGACATGGCGGTTGATGTTTTCGACCACGACGATGGCATCGTCCACCACGAAGCCGGTGGCGACGGTCAGTGCCATCAGTGAAAGATTATCGAGCGAATAGCCGGCAAGGTACATCACCGCCAGCGTGCCGAGCAGCGAGGCGATCACCGCCACCGCCGGAATCAGCGTGGCCCGCCAGGATTGCAGGAACAGCCCCACTACCAGCACGACGAGCAGCGTGGCGATCAGCAGCGTCACTTCCACCTCATGCAGCGAGGCGCGGATCGTGCCCGTGCGGTCGGCCGCGATCGAGAGGTGGATATCGGGGGGCAGAGCGTCCTGCAACGGGCCCATCTGCGCTTTTAGCGCGTCGACCGTTTCCACGATATTGGCGCCGGGCTGGCGGCTGATCAGGATCGGCACCGCGCGCTCGCCGTTGAACAATCCCGTCGTGCGGATGTCTTCGGGCCCGTCGCTCACCGTGGCGATGTCGGAAAGGCGCACGGCCGCGCCGTTCCGCCAGGCGATCACCGTATCGCTGTAATCCCTGGCGTAGCGCCCGGCCTGGTTGGAATAGACCTGGAAACTGCCGTTCCCGGTATCGAGCACGCCGCGGGGGCGGTTGGCGCTTTCCGATTGCAGCGCGGTTCGCACGTCCTCGAGCGCGATGCCGGCGCGCGCCAGGGCAAGCGGATTGACTTCGACCCGCACCGAGGGAAGCGCCGCGCCGCCCAGTTCCACGTTGCCAACGCCCTGCACCTGAAGCAGCTTTTGCTGCACGACGTTGGAAACCGCATCGTAGATTTCCGACGGGTTGCGCGTGTCCGACGTCAGCGCCAGGATCAGTACCGGCGCTTCGGCGGGATTGACCTTGCGATAGCTGGGGTTGCTTCTGAGCGTGGCGGGCAGATCGGCGCGCGCGGCGTTGATCGCGGCCTGCACATCGCGGGCGGCCCCGTCGATATTGCGCGAGAGATCGAACTGCAGGATGATCTGCGTCGATCCCACGCTTGATCGCGAAGTCATTTCGGCGACGCCGGCGATCGTGCCCAGCCGCCGCTCGAGCGGGGAGGCCACGCTCGATGCCATGGTCGAGGGGCTTGCGCCGGGCAGATTTGCCTGGACCAGGATCGTGGGAAAATCGACTGCCGGCAACGGCGCGACGGGCAGGTTGAAGAATGCCGCCACGCCCGCCATCATCAGCCCGATCGTCAGCAGGATCGTGCCGACCGGGCGCCGGATGAAAGGCGCGGAAATGTTCATGCGCGGCCTGGTTCGGGCGTCCCGGCGGGGGCATGGCGCGCCGCTTCGCGTCGCTCGCGCCAGCGTTCCAGGGCAAGGAAGATCACCGGCGTCGTGAACAGCGTCAGCACCTGGCTGAAAATCAGGCCGCCGGCGATGGCAATGCCCAGCGGTTGGCGCAGTTCATGCCCCATCCCGCCGCCAAAGATCAGCGGCAAGGCGGCAAACAGCGCGGCAAACGTGGTCATCATGATCGGGCGGAAACGCAAGTGTGCCGCCTGGCGGATCGCATGATCGGGATCGGCGCCCTGCGTGCGCATCGCCTCGAGGGCGAAATCGATCATCATGATCGCGTTCTTTTTCACGATGCCGATCAGCAGGACGATACCGATGATGCCGATCACGCCCAGCCCCGATCCCGTCAGCCACAGGCCCAGCAGCGCGCCGATCCCCGCCGAAGGCAGCGTCGAGAGGATAGTGATCGGGTGGACGAAGCTTTCGTACAGCACGCCCAGCACGATGTAGACCACCAGAATCGCGGCCAGGATCAGCCAGACCTGGTTGGAAAGCGAAGACTTGAAAGCCGAAGCGGCGCCTGAGAAGTTGGTGGTGACAGCAGCAGGCATGCCGATGTTCCGCTCGGTCGTTTCGATCGCGGCAACGGCTTTGCCCAGCGAGACGCCGGGTGCCAGATCGAAGCCGATGGTTGCGGCGGGAAACTGTGCCTCGCGCGAAACCACGAGCGGGGTGGGGCCGGTGCGGATCGTGGCGACGGTGGACAGCGGCACGGTGGTGTTGTTGGGCAGCGGAATGCGCAGATCCCCCAACGCCTGAGGACTGGTGACCGAACCGGGTTGCGCTTCCAGAATGACGCGGTTCTGGCTCGATTGGGTGTAGATGGTCGAAACGATGCGCTGGCCGAAAGCGTCATAGAGCGCATTGTCGACCGTGAGCACCGAAAGACCGAGGCGCCCGGCGATATCGCGGTTGATGTCAACCGTCACGGCCTGCCCGCCGCTCATCACGTTCGAAGTGACGTTGCGCAGATGCGGATCGTCGCGCAAGGCTTGCGCCAGCTTGTCGCCCCATTGATCGACCAGCGCCTGATCCGCGCCCTGCAGCGAGAACCGGTAGGCGTTCACGCCGGTCGAGGTGTCGATGGTCAGATCCTGCACGGGGCGGAAAAAGACCTTGACGCCGGGGATGCCGGCAGTTGCCTGGGTCAGGCTGTCGATCACGTGGGCAAGATCGCCGCGTGTGCGCTCGCTCTTGAGATTGACGACCATGCGCCCTTGCGAAAGCGCGGGATTCTGCCCATCCACCCCGACGGACGAACTGAGGCTGTCGACCGCCGGGTCGGCCAGCAGCGCCTGCGCCACCTGGCTTTGCAATGCCGTCATGCGGGCATAGCCGATATCCTGCCCGGCCATGGTCGTTACCGCGATCTGCCCGGTATCCTGTTGCGGAAACAGGTCTTTGGGAATGATCCAGAACAACAGCCCGGTGATTGCCAGCGTGGCGGCGAAGACCGCCAGCGTGAGGCCGCTGCGCGCCATGACCCAACCGAGTGCATGCATGTAACGGGCGGCGAGGCGGTCGAACCAGGCCCTGGTCGCCTGCGTCAGGCGGAATTGTCGTTCCTCGTGTTCCGGTTTGAGCCAGCGCGCGGAAAGCATGGGGACGAGAGTCAGCGCCACCAGCGCGGAAATCAGAATGGTGACGGCCAGCGTCACCGCGAACTCGCGGAACAGGCGGCCCACCACATCGCCCATGAACAGCAGCGGGATCAGCACCGCGATCAGCGAAACGGTGAGCGAGATGATAGTGAAGCCGATTTCGCTCGCGCCTTTGAGCGCGGCTTCGAATGGGCGCATGCCGTCCTCGATATGGCGCGCGATGTTCTCGAGAACGACGATGGCATCGTCCACCACGAAGCCCGAGGCGATGGTCAGTGCCATCAACGTCAGGTTGTTGATGGAAAAATCGAGGAAATACATCGCGGCAAAGGCACCGACCAGGGAAAGCGGCACGGCGATGCTGGCCACCACCGTGGCGCGCAACGAACCCAGGAACAGGAAGATCACCAGCGTGACGAGAACCACCGCCAGGATCAGTTCCAGCCGCACGTCGGCCACCGAGGCGCGGATGCCGGCGGTCCGGTCGGTCAGCAGCGTCACGTGGACGTCGGCCGGCAACTGCGCTTCCAGTTCGGACAGCGACGCCTTGATCGCATCGACCGTGCCGATGACATTGGCGCCGGGCTGCCGCTGCACGTCGATCACGACGGCCGGTTCGCCGTTCATCCACGAGGCGATGCGCGTGTTTTCCGTTGCCTGCACCACGTTGGCCACGTCCGCAAGGCGGACCGGCGCGCCATTGGCAAAAGCGATGACCAGATCGCGATAGCTGGCGACATCGGTCAACTGATCGTTGGCATCGATCGTCCAGCTTTTGGTCGGGCCGTCGAAGCTTCCCTTGGCGGCATTGACGTTGGCATTGGCAATCGCGCTGCGGATCGATTCCAGCGAAAGCCCGCGTGCGGCAAGGGCCGGCGCGTTGGCCTGGATCCGCACGGCCGGCCTTTGCCCGCCGGACATGGACACCAGCCCCACGCCGGAAACCTGGGCGATCTTGTTGCTGAACTGCCGTTCGACAATGCCCTGCACTTCGCCCAGCGAGCGGGTTTTCGAAGTGATCCCCAGCGACAGGATCGGCGCATCGGCGGGATTGACTTTGGCATAGATCGGCGGGGCAGGCAGATCGGAAGGCAATAGGTTGTTGGCTGCATTGATCGCCGCCTGCACTTCCTGTTCGGCGATATCGAGCGGCAGATCGAGGCGGAACTGCATGGTGATCACCGATGCCCCCGCGGACGAGGCCGAGGTCATCCGGGTGAGGCCGGCCATCTGGCCGAACTGCCGCTCCAGCGGAGAAGTGACGGTCAGCGCCATCACGTCGGGGCTGGCGCCAGGGTACAGCGTGGTGACCTGGATCGTGGGATAATCCACCTGGGGCAGCGCCGAAAGCGGCAGGATGCGATAGCAGACGAGGCCGGCCAGGAAGATCGCCACCATCAGCAGCGTGGTTGCCACCGGGCGCAGGATGAACAGCCGGGACGGCCCGCCGGGCTGGGCAGGGGCGGTTTCATCGGGCGCGGACGTGCTCATCCCGCGTTGCCGTTGCGACGCTGGCCCCGGCCGCCGGCCCCATTGCCGCCCCTGCCGCCAAGGTTGATCCTGGCCCCGTCTTCCAGCCCGTCCGCCCCCGCGGTCACCACTGGGGCACCCGCCGCAAGACCCGAAAGGATCGCCATGCGATCACCCGTCGAAGGCCCCGCCTTGACGACCGTGAGCTTGACCGTGTTGTCGGGCCTGACGACGAACACGAAATCGCCCTGGCTGCCGTGGCGCACGGCGCTGACCGGCACGGTGACCACGTTACGGAGCGTCTGCACCAGCATCGAGACATTGACGAAAGCACCGGGGAACAGAACATTGCCGGCATTGGCAAAGCGCGCCTTGGCTTTTACCGTGCCGGTCGTGGCGTCGACCTGGTTGTCGAAAGTCAGGAAACGGCCGGTGGCAAGGCGCGCGGCATTGTTCTGATCGCTGGCATCGACGCGCAGGCCGCTGCCAGCACCCGCGCTGTGCCCGATGGCCGCGAGTTGGGCCTGGGGCAGCGCGAAATTCACGTCGATCGGATCGACCTGAGTCACGATCACCACGCCGTTGGTGTCGGAAGGCGCCAGGTAGTTGCCGATGTCCACCTGGCGAATGCCGACCCGGCCCGAAATCGGCGCTCTGATCGAGGTATATTCGAGGTTCAGTTCGGCCGTGCCGATGGCGGCGCGATCGGCCGCGACCGTGCCCATCAGCTGTCCCACCGTGGCGCGTTGCGTATCGACTTGCTGGCTCGCGATCGAATCCTGTTTCAGCAGCGTGATATAGCGCTCAAGGTCGAGCCGGGCAGCTTTGAGCTGTGCCTCGTCGCGTGCCAGATTGGCGCGGGCCTGGTCCAGGGCCAGGCGATAGGGACGCGGATCGATCTGGGCCAGGACCTGGCCCTTGCGAACCATCTGCCCTTCCTGGAACAGGATATCGAACAGCACGCCGGAAAGCTGGGTGCGAACGGTGGCGGTGACGATGGGTTGCACCGTGCCCAGCGCGTTGACCGTCACCGGCACGTCTGCCAGGGCGGCTGGCGCGATATTGACGGCAGCTGGCGGGCGGCCGCTCGGCCGATCGCCGCCGCGCTTGGCCACCCAGCGGGCACCTAGCGCCACGGCCAGAAAAGCTGCCAGAATGGCAAGGGCGATCAGCCACTTGCGCTTGCGGCTTGTCGAACGATGAAAAGGCGGCTCTTGCTCCGGGGAAATAGGAATATTCGCTTCGGCAGCGTTCATCTAGAAAACCCTTGCATCACCATCGAATCGACTGCCCAAAGCGAGCCGCCCGGTTTTCGGCCATGGTCTGGCAGGGCGCAAGGAAACTTGTTTCTCGATTTGTATCAGCGATCTTGCGCCGATCGGAGGCGCGGCGGGCATGGCGCGGGGTCAGGCCAGCTGCTGGTGGTCGCAGCGGTCGGTTCGTTGGTCAAAACGCGGCATGTGCAAATAGCGCGGGGCAAAGCCGCAGAGCCGGGCCAGGCGTTCCGGATCGGGAAGCGTGATCGTACGGCCTTGCCATTGCAACAGACCCCGTGCGCGTAGGTCCTGGATCACGCGGTTCACGTGGACCGATGTAAGGCCGGTGGCCTCGGCAAGACTGATCTGGGTCAGCGGCGCGGTGAACGCCCCGTCCCGGGTCAATTCCAGCGCGTCCAGCCGGTAATGCAGCTCGCACAACAGATTGCCGATCCGGTTCAGCGCCGGGCGAGCCGCCAGATTGAGCGTCCATTCACGCTGGATGCCCAGCATGGCGCAACTGTCGAAAGCCAGCGCCTGACGCAAGCCGTCCGAACGCTGGCACACGCGATCAAAGGCTTCGGGCGCGATCAATGCGCATTGCATCTCGCTCATCGCGCCGATGGAATGATCCATCTCTTCGACAACGAGCGCGTTGGGATTGCACATGTCACCAGGCAACAAAAAAGCCACGATCTGGCGCCGTCCGTCTTCGAGCAACTTGTAACGGCAGCCCCATCCTTCGGTGATCACTTTAAGGAAGTGGATGGGCGCGCCCTCGCGGATCAGGTCGGTTCCGGCAGGAACGATGCGGCGTTCCGCACGCAAAAGCCCGTCGAGCAGATCGCAATCCATGCGATCGAGCGCGACATAGCGCGAAAATTTCATCCGTAGCGCGTTCATTGGCCCCTGCGTCGGGGCCTGCCCGTATATGGCCCCGAGACCTGCAGAACCGACGGAGGAACCGCCTGTTCCCGGTGCTAACCGATGTTTGTTTCGCGGGGCGATCCTGGCCCGTGCGGGTTGACCACTGCTGCAAGGCCTTTTGCTTTGGAAGAAAGGATGCCCCCGCATGCCGGATCGTTCGCCTCCCCAGCCCCCGGTCCCGCCGCGTGAGGTGCGGGGTACCCCATTCGATCAGCAGGGTGTCAGCCAACAGGGAGCCCGCGAGGAAGAGCGTGCCAATCCGGGCCAGCTGACCGAGGGCACCGGCGGCATGGGCGCGCCACCGCCAACGCCCACCGATATCGGGGAGCATGCGCCCGATCCTGTGCCGCTGCCGCCCGGCAGCCATGGCAAGGATGGCGCCGATGGCCCTGAAAGCGAATCTCCGCGCAATCCGGGAGCCGCAGCCGGGCAGAATGCGGGCCCAGGCCGGCGCTTATGAACCGTCCGTGGATCAGCGAGGGGTGCAGCGACCTGCAGCAAGCCTGCGCTCAGGATGCGGCACCCCTGCTTGACAGGGCGCGGCGCATTCTGGCTTTGGCGGCAAGCCACGGCGTGACCATCGCCACAGCCGAGAGCTGCACCGGCGGCCTCATTGCATCGCTGTTTACCGATATCGAGGGATACGGTCGCTGGTTCGACCGCGGGTTCGTTACCTATTCCATGGCCGCGAAAGCGGAAATGCTGGGTATCGATCCGATCGAGTTGCGGCGGCATGATCCGGTAAGCCGCGCCATTGCCGAAGCGATGGCGCACGGGGCATTGGCTAACAGCCGCGCGGATCTGGCCGTGGCGGTGACCGGCAACGCCGGCCCTGGCGGCCCGCGGGACGAGCCGGGCCTGGCCCATATCGCGGTGGTGCGGCGGGGCGCGCCGGCCCTGGTGCGCGAGTGCCACTATGGCAGCCGCACGCGCGATGCGGTGCGGCTGGAACTGGCAGGCGCGGCCATGGCCATGATGGAAGACATGTTGGGTACGGCCGGCAGGTAGCGCTGCCGGCCGTGTTCCAAGCTTAACGGCTGTGGTGGTGGCCAGCCTTGCCGTGCCCCTGCTGGCCGTCCAGCTTGCCCAGCATGTCGGCATGATGCGCCACGACCGTCGCGATGGCGTTGGCCGTCGTGCGCAGGGCCGGCTTGTCGCCGCTTTGAGCATAACTGCGATGCAACGCAAGCCCGGTGGCATGGGCATCGCGCTGGCCGGCCAGATAGACCTGCTCCGCCGCCGTGCCTTCGGCCTGGCGCAGTCCGTCGAGAGCAGCTTGCTGCGCCGGATCGAGCACGGGCGAGGGAGCGGCAAGCCCGTCCTTCCGCGCCGCTTCGGCGAGGCGGGCCGTGGACCGGCTATGATCCTGGATCATGCTGCGGGCGAAATTGGCCACTTTGGGCGAGGGTGACTTGGTTAAAACCAGGCGAGAGGATTCGATCTCGAACCGGTCGCCAGCGGCGGCCTTGGCAAGATAAGTGGGCGTGTCGAGAGACGTCGCGGCGGCATTGCTGGGCGATTCGATGCTTGTATCTGGCTGGGCTGAAGCGGCAAAAGCAGCGGACCCGGCGATCAGCGGCAGCAGAACGGCATATCTGGCAAACTTGGGCATGGCGATTTTCCTCATCGGCGTTGAACGGGTTCGTCAGTGCCTGGCAGGCGAGGGGGCGATGCGGATCGCCGCTGGCGAAAGCCCGGGCCACTTCTCGGTGCCTGGACAGGGCATGTGATCCTGCCAGCGATCGAACGGAACGGGCGGGGCAGGGGGGCGGATAGCAGGCACGGGTTCAGGCATGGATCGTCTCCCGATAATTTTGCATCCACAACGATCCATCCCCGACGCCGTTGCGCCACTCCAACATGGGTGAACAAAACCAACGTCACGCCAAACAGAACGGCCCCATGCTGAGGCTGGTCTGTTTTCGGGCATATCGCCTCAGTAACGGTTTTCCCAACCCCCGGCGCCAGGCGCGGGCTGCGAAAGAAGCACATGTCGTGATGGAATGCCCGCATGCTTGTCACGCATAAGCAAATGATACGTTGCACTTTGCAAAACTGCGATCTGTCTTGACGAGGGAACGTCTGACCCCGCAAAGGTGATTTTGCCAACTTATGTGAATTATTCGGGGTAGCCTGTTCTTAAAGTCTTTATCGATCCGCCAAGGCGGGAAACCGATCAAGGGACAGGACATGAAGCTTGATATGAACCGCACGCCCGACCAGGCGTGCACCTTTCGTCGCCACGAATTTCTGGCCAGGGCCGGCGAAACCAAAGACAGCGTGCTGCGTATCGAAGAAGGCTGGGCTGTCCAGTACCGGCTGCTGGCGGACGGGCGGCGCCAGATTATCACGCTGTTCCTGCCCGGCGATTATTGCGAGCCGCAGTGGCTGCTGCAGGGCCGGGCCACGCTGCCGATCGTGGCGCTGACCCGGGTACGGGCGCGTCTTCTGCCTCATGGCCGCATCCAGGCCCGCCCGCCGCATGATGAAGACAGCATGACCCGGGTGCTCGAGGCCATGCTGAACCTGCTGCGCAACCGCGAAAAATGGATCTTCAACTTGGGGCGGATGACCGCGACCGAGCGTTTGTGCAACTTGCTGTGCGAGCTTCATGACCGTCTCAAGGCACGCAATCGGGTGGTGCAGGATCGCTGCGCGATGCCGCTCACCCAGTACGATCTGGCCGATATCGTGGGAATTTCACCGGTCCACGTAAACCGCGTTCTGCAAACGCTGCGCGCCGAAGGACTGATCGATCTCAAAGGACGATGGATGCAGGTGCGCAATCTGCCGGCATTGCAACGCCTGGGCGAAGTGGCATCCGATCCTGCCGTTTCGCTGTCGCGCGCGGCGTGACCAGGTTTCAAGCAGGCACCGGGTTCCAAGCAGGCACCGGGTTCCAAGCAGGTGACGTGCCCGCCGTGCCGTGATCGGCATGGCGGGCTTTGCATTATCCGTTGACTACGGTGCCGCCGTTGGGGTGCAGCACCTGGCCGGTCATGTAGCTGCTATCGGCACAAGCCAGGAACAGGAACGCCGGCGCGACTTCGTTGGGTTCTCCCGGGCGTCCCATCGGCGTATCTTCGCCAAAGTGGCGCACCGTTTCGGGATCGGACCCGCCATAGGGGTTGAGCGGGGTCCAGATCGGGCCAGGCGCCACGGCGTTGACGCGGATGCCCTTGTCCGCCAGGTTCTGGCTGAGCGAACGGGTGAACGCGGTGATGGCGCCTTTGGTGGCGCTGTAATCCAGCAGTTGGGGCGCACCCTTGTACATCGTCACGCTGGTACAATTGATGATCGCGCTGCCTGGTTCCAGATGTTCCAGGGCCGCCTGCACCAGGTAGAACATGCCGAAGATGTTGGTGCGGAACGTGCGCTCGAGTTGATCGACGCTGATCTCCCTGATATCGGCGGCCGGGTGCTGTTCGCCCGCGTTATTCACCAGCACGTCAAGCCGGCCGAACCGATCGATAACGGTATCGACAACATGCCGACAGAAACCCGGATCGCCGACATCGCCCTGCAGGGTGATCGCCTGGGTTCCTTCCCTGTTGATCATGGCGGCGGTGTTATCGGCATCCTGTTCGTCTTGATGATAGACGATGGCGACATCGGCCCCTTCGCGCGCGAACAGCACGGCAATGGCGCGTCCGATGCCACTGTCCCCGCCTGTCACGACCGCCACTTTGCCCGACAGGCGCCCCGACCCCGGATAGACCGGCTGCCATTTCGGTTCGCGCTGCAGTGCCTGTTCATGCCCCTGCATGCTGGATGGGGCATTCGCAGCGGTGGCAGCATCGGCGGTCTTCGCATCGTGGTCCTGTTGGATTTCGCCCACTTTGCCCAGGCTGGCGACGTCTGACTCGGTCATAAAGGTTGTCCTCGCGATCGGATAAGACAGCGCGCACCTGGCGCTGCGGATGATCTGGAACCCCTGGACCCGAGAAAAGGTGCCCGTGCTTTACATATGTGAATGAGGGTTTGTGACGGTCATTTCAGTGCGCGCTGTTCGATCCCGTCCATTTCGCGCCACTGGCGGGCTGAGCTGAAGAACACGCGTCACGACCGACGCGATGCAGTGCATGCAATCAACGGGCCGGAGAAACGAAAACGCCGGCCGCGCCGCAATGGCGAGGCCGGCGCTTCGGCAATATCGGCGGGATCAGTACGGGTATGAAAGTCCGTAATGCGAATAGACCTGCCGCCCATAGTTGAGATCGTGGTTCGGTTCGTCCGCGTCGCTGTAGTGCGGTCCGCTTTCCAGCGTCTCGCGATCCAGATCGACGACATAACCACCCTGTCCGGTGTCATAGTTCAACGTGTTCCAGGGCAGCGGGTAATAATCGCTGCCGAAGCCCAGTACGCCGCCGAATTGCAGCACCGCATATTCCACCTGCCCGGTGCGCTTGTTGACCATGAAATTGTAAACCGAGCCCAGCTTTTCGCCGTTGGGGCTGTAGACTGCAGTGCCTTCAACCTTGTCCGATGCGATCAACCGGCTGGTTTCTTCGGTGGCAACGTGGCGGGTATCCTCACTGGCAAGAAAATCGGCCATGTGGTCTCTCCTATACGGGTTTGACCGTTCAACTGCCGAGATAGGAGCACGGCGCCGGGCAAAGGGACGTACGGTGCATGTCACGCGCCAGGCAGAGCATGGCGCTGATCCATGCAAGCCTGCGGAGTCCTATGCACTTATGGCGGCGAGCAGTTTTTCGCTATAGCGGGCATCTTGAGGATTGAACCCGCCAAAGACACGCGCGGGTTCGGACGTGAGCACCACATCGCGCAGGCCGGAAAGGCGGAACGTGCCGAGCTTTTCCTCGGCCGGGGCCACCCCGTCGCGTCGATGGACCACGGCATCGACATGCGGCGCGCCATGCCGTTCGAACAGGGCGTGGGGCGCCAGCGTCACTTCCCCGCGGTTGTAAACCGCGCGCACGCACAGCCTGTTGGCAATGGCAAAGCCGAGCATGTGGACCGACTGTTCGATATCGGGCGCACTGTCCGCAGGCCCGGCGGTGCTGGAAGACATCTGATTCTGCTGCATCGCAGCAGACTAGATCAAGACAGGCGCCGGAGCAATCAATGCACGAAGCCCGGCTTGTTTCATTGCAGGATAGACTGCCTTGCGCCCTGCCATCAGGCCCCTAGAGCGTCACGCGCGCGCTAACGGCGCATAAAATGGGCGCCAATGCACGTACCGAATACCGCCAGGCTCAGAGCCACTTGCAGGCGCTGGTCGGGCATAAGGGTCATCATGACCAGCACGCTCACGATGCCGCCCGCGGCAAGGTATGACAGCAGCGGAAACGCCCAGACCCTTACCGCCAGCTTTTCGCCAGCTGCCTCCAGCCGGCGGCGCAAGGCGATCTGGCTGCCCGAAATGAGCAGATAGACGCACAGGATCGTCGCCCCCGACGATTGCAGCAGAAAGGTGAACAACCCGTCGGGAGAGAAGACCGAAGTGAGCACCACCGCAAAGCCGGCGATACCCGAAACGATGATCCCCAAGGCGGGCACGCGACGGGCCGAGACCTGGCCGAACGCCGCCGGGGCATCGCCGCGGCCGGCCATTTCGAACAGCATGCGCGAGGTGACGTAGATGGCCGAATTGAGGCAGGAAACGATAGCCGTGAAAATCACCGCGCCGATCAACGCTTGCGCGCCGGGCACCTTGATGATCGACAGGGCCGCCACGAAGGGCGACTGCCCTGAAACGACCTTGTCCCACGGCAGGATCGCCAGGATCACCGCGATTGATCCGATGTAGAAGAACATGATGCGCAGCGTTACGGTGCGTGCGGCACGCACCACGTTGCGGGCCGGGTCCTCCGTTTCGACGGCGGCAATGGTCGCCACCTCGGAACCCATCATCGAGAAGATCACCACGGGAATGGCGATGAAAGCTGCTCCCAGGCCGGTGGGAAGCGCGCCGCCGTGCCCGGCAAAGACCGTGGCCAGTTGTGCCAGCCCGGGGCCGAAGCCGAAGATGTAGGCCAGCCCCAGCGCCATGAAGCCTACGATGGTGATCACTTTGAGCGATGCGAACCAGAACTCGAATTCACCATACGTTTTGACCGAAAACAGATTGACCAGAGTCATCGCCAGGATCAGCAGCGCGGCAAGCGCCCACATCGGCAGGGGAACGAACGGCATCAGCATGGTCGCACCCGCGATCGCTTCGACCGCGACCGTGACCACCCAGAAATAAGAATAGAGCCAGGCCGTGGTGAACCCGGCCCAAGAGCCCAGGCCGAGCGCCGCATAGCCCGTGAACGAGCCGACGCCGGGCCGCGCCGTGGCCATTTCGCCCAGCATGCGCATGATCACGAAGATCAGCGTCCCGCATAACGCATAGGTCAGCAGCACGGCCGGCCCCGCGATCTGGATGGCTGCGCTCGATCCCACGAAAATGCCCGCGCCGATGATCCCGCCGATAGAGATCATCGTCACATGGCGTGGCCTGAGCGAATGGGCGAGCGTGTTGTCGGGGGAATGTGCAGACATGGTCAATGGTTCGCTTTTCTGGCGGGCCGCTGCGCCTGGTGCCCCCCGGCGCCGCTGGGCGATGAGATGGACATGAATGGCGGCAACATCGGCTTTTGTCACTACATCGTCAAAGCGCATATGCCCATCGGCGCCGACGCTGGCCAGTGCGCTCGTTGCTTCATGACGGCTGAAGTACCAGATCATAATGCGCGTCGTCGGGGTTTGTCGGGTTCAATTGCGGGCAGGGCGCACTACCCGGGCGCGCAAGCCGGAATAAAGGCGAGGCGTCGGCTTTTGAAACCCGATCTGGACGAAGGCCCGATCATCGGGCAGCATCTTTCGACGGTGGATCATGCCAATACGGTGGATGATCTGATCGCACAGAGCCGGGAAACCGCAAGCCGCGTCCTGGCCCGCGCGGTCAAGGCCCATTGCGAGCATCGCGTGATGGGTCGACGGGGCCGGGTTGACGCGGGCCGGGTTCACGTCCATCCCCACCGCAACACCGCAACGATCGGTATGGCAGGTGGCGATCTGTTGCATGTCTTGGAGCGCTGGAATCACCCCGCGATCGTGTCAGGTATTCCGGAGCGGCCATGACCGTCAGCACGTTTGATTTGTTCAAGATCGGCATCGGGCCGTCCAGTTCGCACACCGTCGGCCCCATGGTGGCAGCGCGCCGGTTCACCCAGGCTCTGGACGCGGCGGGCCTGTTGCCGCGCACCGCGCGGGTTTCGGTCGATCTTTACGGGTCGCTGGCCCTGACGGGCAAAGGCCACGCCACCGACGTGGCCGTGGTCCTGGGTCTTGCGGGACACGTGCCGGCCACTGTCGATCCCGACGCGGTGCCCGGGATCGTCGCGGCGGTGGAACGATCCGGTCGCGTGGCCCTGCTGGGGCGGTACGACGTCGCGTTTGCCCCGGGGCAGGACCTGCGCTTCCTTCAGCGCGAGCGGCAACCCTATCACAGCAATGCCATGGCGCTTGCGGCGTGGGATGCAGCGGGCGAACTGCTCACCCGCCGGCTCTATTATTCGGTGGGTGGTGGCTTCGTGCTGGATGACGACGAGGTGATCCGCAACGCACCGGCGCACGATGAACCCCGGCTGCCCCATCCCTTTGCCTCGGCGGCCGAACTGATCGAGATCGGCGAGGCGACCGGCCTGACCATCGCACAGATCATGCTGGCCAACGAACTGGCCTGGCGCGGCGCGGCAGAGGTGGACGCCGGGCTTGATCTTCTTGCCGATACGATGGCCGCCTGCATCGATCGCGGCTGCGCACACACCGGAACGCTGCCGGGCGGCCTCAACGTGCGGCGCCGTGCGGCCTCGCTGGCGCAGGAATTGCAGCAGCGCCAGCAGATGGCCCTTTCGGAACCGCTGGCCGTGCTGGACTGGATCAACCTGTGGGCCATGGCGGTGAACGAGGAAAATGCCGCGGGCGGGCGCGTGGTTACGGCGCCGACCAACGGGGCGGCGGGAATCATTCCGGCAGTGTTGCGGTATTACGAGCGCTGTTATCGCGGCGATCGCGCCGGGCGACGCACGTTCCTTTTGACAGCGGCGGCGATCGGCGCGCTCTACAAGCGCAACGCTTCCATTTCCGGGGCGGAAGTGGGCTGCCAGGGCGAAGTGGGGGTGGCCTGCTCGATGGCTGCGGCGGGGCTGACGGCGGCGCTGGGCGGCACCAACGCCCAGATCGAAAATGCCGCCGAAATCGGCATGGAACACAACCTGGGGCTGACGTGCGATCCCGTCGGCGGGCTGGTGCAGATCCCGTGCATCGAGCGCAACGCCATGGGGGCGGTCAAGGCCATCGATGCCTCGCGCCTGGCCATGCTGGGCGACGGGCGGCATATGGTGAGCCTTGACAAGGTGATCGAAACCATGCGCCAGACGGGCGCCGATATGCGTGATAAGTACAAGGAAACATCGCAAGGCGGCCTGGCGGTCAACGTCGTGGCGTGCTGAACGGGTTCGAGGAGTTTTAGCGATGAAAGCGCTTGTGTGCGTGAAGCGAGTGATCGACTACAACGTGAAGCCGCGTGTGAAGGCGGACGGTACGGGTGTCGAGCTGGCGAATGTGAAGATGAGCATGAACCCGTTTGACGAG
>NZ_JBYNTS010000012.1:0-86071 GCF_057784975.1 Novosphingobium sp. DS6-6
CGCCACGGGAACACCGTCTGCCCCCTGCTTCAGAATGAACGCCTTCTGGGCGTCAGAAAACCTCGATGCCTTCATCGTCTTTCACTCCTCCCAGCCAGGGAGATTACGGCGAAAAACTCTAACTCAAAGCGATCCAGCTTTCCGGGATCAGATCACCAGCTATTTTTGGAGGAATGGCTCAGGCAAGCCATCTTTCAAGCGTGAACAGGGCAATGGGCCGGCGCTGGGCCTGGACGAGGCGCCGTTACGTCATTTCTCACCAAGGCTATTGATCAGATCCCAGAGCGCCTTCATTTCCCGTGATCGCGCGCCGTGCTTCCAGGCGTTCTGGTTGCCTTCAGGTGCGCCGCTTCCTCTGCCGCCGTGCATCCGGCACCGCGCCTTGCCCTTGATCGCGGGCGAGCGGTACGGCTGGCCCGAGCGGGTTCGGGCATGGCAGCGCGGGCCAGGTGCGCCTTGTGTATGGGGTTGTCCGCCTGATTGTCCTTTTGCTGCCCCCCTTGTTGTAGGCCGTGGTGGTGGAATTGATCGGCAATGATTGCCTGCCCGCCCTCATTCACGTGGATATGGCGGACGGTTTGCTCTCGCGGTTGGTGCAACTTTATCAGCGCCTCAAGGGTGGCCCGGCTTTGTGCCTGAGCCTTCAAGGCTAGGCGGCCGTAACTCTCCATCGCGGGTAGGCTAGCTCCCATGTCCACCGCCATGTGGCGAAGTATCTGCGCTGATCGTGCGCTCGACCTCGTACAGCTCGCCGATACGGCGCGGGTCACAACTGCCTCGAGAAATTTCGCATGATAAGTGACATGCGACTTGACGTGTCTGGCGCGACTGCGCATACCGGGGCGAAGAGGCGTTCGGGGGACGTGGAATGGGCATACGCGCGGAAAGAAAGAACGCATCCAGAGCACGCATTCTGGATATCGCTACGCGGGCTTTGCGGCGCGACGGCGTTGGCGGCGCTCCGATCGCGACTGTCATGGCGGGTGCCCAGCTCACCCGCGGTGCGTTCTACAGCCACTTTGCCCACAAGGACGATCTGCTTGTGGCCACGTTCCAGCACGCGATGATCGAAGGCCGGAAGCGCTGGCTCGCTCCCGCTCCGCGAGAGCCTTGGGCAACGCGGCTGCCCCGCCTGGCACGACGCTATCTCTCGCGCAGCCACCGCAACGATGCCGAAACGAGTTGCCCGCTGGCAGTGCTTGCCGGCGACATGCCTCGCGCCTCGCAGGCCCTGCGTCGCGCCTACGAGGCGGAACTGCGGCGAACGGTTGCAGATATAGTCGGTTCCGGGGACCTGGAAACAGCGGGCCAAGCCCCGGAAAGCACGCGGCATGACGAGGCGATCGCGCTCATCGCACTGTGCGCGGGCGGCCTTTCCCTCGCCCGTGCGGTGGAGGACGAAGCGTTTTCGGACCGGATCCTGCTGATCTGCCAACGGGCAGCCAAGGCGCTGGCGCAGGGTGACGCAGATCCTGCCGCAAGCCCGATGGCATGAGCGATCGGCTCCCATCAGGCAAAGGGATTGCCACGATGTATCCACGCACCCCTCTCGACCAGATGCCGGTCGAATCCCCGATCAAGCTTGCGCACATCGTGCTGCGCTCGATCAACGTTCCGGCGATGCGCGAATGGTATCTGACCGTTCTGAACGGGCGCGAGATCGTCAACGGCGGCGAAGGCAATGCCTGCGGCCTTACCTATGACGAAGAGCATCACCGCGTGCTGATCATCGGCATGCCGCCGCAGGACGTGGAGCGCCAGCAGGCCCTGGGCGACTTTTTCGAGCAGATCAACGAACGCCGCAAGGCCCCCGGGCTCGAGCATGTGGCGTTCACTTTCAATGGCGTCGGCGCGCTGCTCGGCAATTATCGCCGCCTCAAGAAGCAGGGCATCGAGCCGGTCTTCTGCGTCAACCATGGCGGCGTCCTGTCGATGTACTACCTTGATCCCGATGGCAACAATGTCGAACTGCAGACCGATACCATGCCGATGGATATGGCCACGGAGTTCATGTACTCGGACGAATTCCGCGCGAACACGATCGGCGTGCCTTATGATCCCGAGGTGCTTTGCGGGATGTACGACAGCGGCGTGCCGCTTCTCGAAATCGCCCGTTATGGCTGGTAGCGGGCCGCCGACGCGACGGTTCGAACCCATCGGTTAGCTAAGCGACACGTTCATCCGATCCGGGCCGATCTGCACGGCCTGTTCGTTATTGATGCGAGGAAACATGGTGCCATTCGATTGGGAAGACGCGCTCGGGCTGGACGGGCTTTTGACCGATGACGAGCGCATGATCCGCGATGCCGCGCGTGCCTTTGCGCAGGATCGGCTGGCACCGCGCGTGGTGGATGCTTTCGCCAGGGAGCATACCGACCCGGACATTTTTCGCGAAATGGGCGGGCAGGGGCTGCTCGGCCTTACGCTGCCCGAAGCCTATGGCTGCGCCAATGCCGGTTACGTGTCGTACGGCCTTGTCGCGCGCGAAGTGGAGCGGGTCGATTCCGGCTACCGCTCGATGATGAGCGTGCAATCCAGCCTCGTGATGTTTCCCATCCATGCCTATGGTTCGGAAGAGCAGCGCCAGACCTATCTGCCAAGGCTTGCCAGCGGCGAATGGATCGGTTGCTTCGGCCTGACCGAGCCCGATGCCGGTTCCGATCCCGGCGGCATACGCACGCGGGCGCGGAAAGTCGATGGCGGCTACGTGCTCGATGGTACCAAGACCTGGATTTCCAACGCACCGATTGCCGATGTCTTCGTGGTCTGGGCCAAAAGCGACGCGCACGGTGGCGCCATTCGCGGCTTCGTGCTCGAAAAGGGCATGAAGGGGCTGTCGGCGCCCAGGATCGAGAACAAGATCAGCCTGCGCGCCTCGATCACCGGGATGATCGTCATGGACGGCATGTTCGTGCCCGAAACGGCGCTGCTGCCCGGTGTCGAAGGGCTCAAAGGCCCATTCGGCTGCCTCAACCGCGCGCGCTACGGCATCTCGTGGGGGGCGCTGGGGGCGGCAGAGTTCTGTTATCACGCCGCGCGCCGCTACGGGCTCGACCGGCACCAGTTCGGCCGCCCGCTTGCCGCAACGCAGCTATTCCAGAAAAAGCTGGCCGACATGCTGACCGAGATCACGCTGGGCCTGCACGCCTCGCTTCAGGTCGGCCGCCTGATGGATGCCGGCACTTTCGCGCCCGAGATGATCTCGATGGTCAAGCGCAACAATGTCGGCAAGGCGCTCGATATCGCGCGCGCCGCCCGCGACATGCACGGCGGCAACGGCATTTCCGGCGAATACCAGGTGATCCGCCACATGGTGAATCTGGAAACGGTCAACACCTATGAAGGCACGCACGACGTGCATGCCCTTATTCTGGGCCGCGCGATCACCGGGATAGCGGCATTCTGAGGCACGATCCGCGCGGCAGCGAGTGAAAGGACAAGGCAGGTGATATTCAGGACGCCGGACGAACGGTTCGATGCCATAGACTTCCCGTTCGCGCCGGTCTGGCGGGAACTCGGGGGCCTCAGGCTGCATCATGTCGACGAAGGCCCGCGAACCGGGCCGATCGCGCTGCTCGTTCATGGGGAGCCGACCTGGAGCTACCTCTATCGCAAGATGATCCGCCAGCTTGCGGCGCGCGGCTACCGGTGCATCGCGCCCGACCATGCCGGCTTCGGC
The DNA here is from genome assembly GCF_057784975.1 of Novosphingobium sp. DS6-6. Classification (NCBI taxonomy): domain Bacteria; kingdom Pseudomonadati; phylum Pseudomonadota; class Alphaproteobacteria; order Sphingomonadales; family Sphingomonadaceae; genus Novosphingobium; species Novosphingobium sp. DS6-6. The sequence goes on from NZ_JBYNTS010000012.1 coordinate 3,680, forward strand.
AAATCGGACAAGCCGTCCGACCCGCAGTGGTACGATCTTGCCGGCCATGTCGCCCGTCTGCGGCATCTCGTCGAATCGCTCGATCTGCGGGGCATTACGCTGTTCGTGCAGGATTGGGGCGGCCCGATCGGGCTGCGTCTGGTGACGGACATGCCCGAGCGGTTCGAACGCCTGGTGATCATGAGCACATGGCTGCACCACGAGGGCTTCGAATATGCGCCGGGCGCGCGATACTGGGCGGAACGCGCGATCGATCCTGCGCAGCTTGGCGGCGACATGGATTGCGGGCGGCTGGTGGCCGGAAGCCTGTATCGCCCGGAGGCGGATCGCAAAGGCGCCTATGTTGCTTATAACGCGCCGTTTCCCGCGCTGGAGTCCAAGGTCGGGGCGCAGCGCTTTCCCCAGATGCTTCCGCTCACGGGGTCACTCGATGGCGATCCCAGGGGGCAGGAGGAATGTTTCCGCCGCCTGCTTGCCATGAACATTCCCTCGCACTTCTTTTTCGGCACGGCAGATACGATCTTCCCCGCATCCTGGGGCCGGCAATGGGCCGCGGCGATGCAGAACGCGACATTCGATGCCGTGGAAGGGGCGGGGCATTTCCTGCAGGAGGAAGCGGGCGAGGATATCGTCGCGATGCTGATGGCACGCCTGAACGACTGAAAGCACGATAACGGCGGTCCGTTATGCGGGCCGTGGCCGGGGCCCCTTTTCGCCGGCTGGCGGATCGGCGTCCGGGTCGCGTCCGTGTCGCCGGTCCATGAAGCGCATCACCGGCGTGACGGTCAACCCATGCATGAGGATCGAGAGCAGCACCACCAGGCTTATCACCGCCCACAGCCGGTCGCTGCCGCCCACGTCCATGTGGTTCAGGCCATAGGCCAGATAGTAGAACGAACCGACACCGCGGATCCCGAAGAAGGCGAGAGTCAGCTTTTCGCTGAGATCGGCTTTGAACCCGAGCATTCCGATCATCCCGGCCGCCGGCCGGATCACCAGCAGGATCGCCACGGCGGCCAGCACTTCGGCCCAGCCGAGCGGCGCCAGAAGGCCGCTGACCAACGCGCCGCCGAACAACAACAGCCCGGTCATCATCGCGATGCGCTCCACCTGTTCGGTGAAATCATGCATCTCGCGCTGGAAATCGTGGCTGCGATGCGCATGCCGCATCGACAGCGCAGCGACGAAAACCCCCAGGAAGCCATAACATTGCGCAACTTCGCACAGGCCATAGACGAACAGCGTTGCCGCGATGGCGATGACACCATCGCCGGTTTGCGCCAGCTTGCTATCGGCGGGGATGTGAAACGTGACCCACCCGATCATCCGCCCGACGAGCCAGCCGATCAGGATCGCCGCCGCGATTTCCCACAGCACGCTATGCAGAACCCACCTGGTGGCCCATGGCGTACCGGTTGTCGCCGCCGCCGCAAGTGCCACGGCAAGGTTCACGAACGGAAAGGCCAGCCCGTCGTTAAGCCCGGCCTCCGACGTGAGGCCAAAGCGCACCTCGTCCTCCTCTCCCGTCTTGGGCGGGCCGACCTGCACGTCGGCGGCAAGTACCGGATCGGTGGGCGCCAGCGCGCCGCCCAGCAGGATCGCCAGCGGCAGCGGCAGCGCCAGCAGCCATAGCCCCAGAACGGTGATTGCCGCGATCGTCAGCAACATGGTGGGACCCAGCAGCCGCCATGTCACCGCCCAGCGCCGCCAGTTGAACACCCGGTCGAGCTTCAGCCCCGCACCCATGAGCGCGATGATCACCACGAATTCGGTAAAGCGCTCGACGAACCGGGGGTACTCGCCAGGCAGCGGCGCGAACGGCACCGGCACGAACCGGAAAAGCGCCGCGCCCATGGCAATGCAGACGATCGGCAGCGACAGGGGCAGTTTCCTGAGAGCGAGCGGCAGCCAGGCAACCAGGGCGATCAGCAGGGCGGCCCCGATCAGCACGAGCATGTAGGTATCCGGCGGCCAGACGCGCAGCTCGAACATTGGCGTCCAACTCCCGAAAGGTCGCGTGGCGCGCATGGCCAGCGGCAGGCCGTCATGGCGGTGCCCGCCCGCGAACGGTGATGATGCTTGAAGAGCGGTGCGCCCGATTCGTTCCGATAGAAGGTGCAAAAACCGCGGGTTGGCATTACCTGAATCCGGGAAGCGGCCTGGTCTGCGCGTCTTGCCTCGCGGCTGTCGCAGTGCCTGGCGCAACGAACATGCTTACCCTGGTGACAACCGTTCCGATCTATCGCTCGATGAGGGTTAACCCGAAGCCATGGATATCCAACTCGTCGAAAGCATCGCGCCGTTCGTGGCCATCGGGTTCATGGCGCAGCTTGTCGACGGTGCGCTGGGCATGGCGTTCGGCGTCATTACCAACACGCTGCTGGTCTTCGTGCTGGGCATTCCGCCCGCGCGGGCCTCGGCCAGCGTCCATATCGTCGAATGCTTCACCACGGCGGCCTCGGCGATCAGCCACATCGCGCACGGCAATGTCGATTGGCGCCTGTTCGGGCGGCTGGTGATCCCCGGCATGGCCGGCGGGATCTGCGGCGCGTACCTCTTGTCGAACATCGATGCCGCGCTCGTGCGCCCGTTCATCATGGTCTATCTCGCTGGCGTGGGCCTCTACCTGGTCTGGCGCGCATGGCAGGTCGGCCATCACCGCGTCCATCGGCGGCCTCGCCACATCGTGTTGCTCGGGCTGGCAGGCGGCTTCCTCGATGCGGCGGGCGGCGGGGGCTGGGGGCCGGTGGTCACTTCGAACCTGCTCGTTCAGGACAGTGAACCCCGCCGCACGATCGGCACCGTCAACGCCGCCGAATTCGTGCTGACGTCGACCATTTCCGCAACTTTCCTGTTCGCGCTCGGCGCGGAAGCGTTCACCCGGGTGGCGGTCGGCCTGATCGTCGGCGGCGCGCTGGCCGCGCCGGTCGGCGGGCTGCTGGTCAAGCGGGTGCCGGCAAGATGGTTGCTTGGCCTGGTCGGCACCGTGCTTGTGGCGACCAGCCTGTTCGCGCTGCTGCGCACGGTGCGGGGCTGACTTAGGCGGCCGCCAATCCTCTGATCTAGCCCGTGGGGCCAAGGCCGGCCCAGCGGGCGAGAAGACTCATCTGGGAAAAGGCCCCGCAGATGGCCGCGATGCCGACAAGGCCCCGTTCGCCGTAAAGCGCCAACACCGCGTCCAGCGTCGCAGCGGCCACCGGTGCGCCTGTCAGCCCCTGCTCGACCAGCTGGACTGCCGCCCGCCAGTCCGGCGGCAGCCGGTGCGAGGCAGACCCATCCGCTGCGGCCTCGATCTGCTCTGCCGGCATGCCGAATGCAGCGCCCAGCCTGGCGTGCTGCTGCTCGACATAGTCGCTCTGCAAGAGGCGGGCGACCCGTATGATCAACGCCTCGCGCAGTTGATCGGGAACGCCGGTCTGTTCCTCGTCGAACAGCATAAGCCCGACATGGACTGCCGCTTCGGCCAGGCCCGGCGCGTGGGCAAGAAAGGGAGACAGGCCGCCGGGGGGCAGCATGCGCAGCACGGCGGCCTGCTCGTCGCTTGCCCCGTCGAGCGTCACGGCCTTTACCGGACCGCTCAACGATAACGCTCCGGCCGGGTGTCGAAGGGCTTGAGATCGGCAAGGGCCGTGGCCAGTTGCAGTATCCGGTCTTCCTGGAAATGCGCCCCGCAGACCATGACGGGAAGCGGCATGCCGTTGATCTTCGACCGCTCCACCGGCATGACCAGCGCGGGCAGTCCCGTGACGTTGAACGGGATCGCATAGTCGAGCATGACCTGGCCGCCCACCTTGCGATCGCCCGAGGTCAGCGCATTGGCGGCGATTTCGCTGTCCAGCGGGGCAATGACCGGCGCGCCCGGCAGCAGGATGGCATCGAAACCCGCGATCGCTTCGCGGTAGGTGCGCCGGAACGCCCATTGTTCCTTGCGCGCTCGCGCCGTTTCCACCGCCAGCGCGCCGGCGTTTCCTTCAAGCAGCATGCGTGTCGCTTCGGAATAGAGCGCGCCGCGCTCGCTCAGGCTGGCCTCGTGCCAGGCCAGGGCGTCGCCCACCACCAGGCCGCGCCAGATGCCCATGGCATCGCTGGTGTCGGGCAGTTCGACAGGCGCGATGATGGCGCCCGCCGCGCGCAGGGCCGCCGCCGAAGCGCGCCATGCCGCCGCGATTTCGGGATCGAGCACATCGTCCATGTAGCTTTCCGGCACGCCGATCCGCATGCCGGAAACGCCCCGCTCCCGCGCGGCGATGTAATCCGGAACGCCTCTGTCGGCCGAGGTCATGTCGCTGGGCTCGAAGCCGGCGATCACCTGCAGGACCAGCGCGATGTCGCGCGGCGAACGCCCCATCGGGCCGACAGTGTCCATGAACGTGGACAGTTCGCCGATGCCCTGGGCCGCAACGCGCCCGTGCGTGGGCTTGAGGCCGACTATGCCCGTGAACGAACACGGCGTCCGGATCGATCCGGCCGTGTCTGTGCCGATGGCAAACGAGCACAGCCCGGCCGACGTCGCCGTGGCCGAACCGTTGGACGATCCGCCGGCGGTCCGGCTGAAATCCCACGGGTTCTTCGATGGCCCTTCGATCATGTTCGGACTGAACAAGGCGAATTCCGTGGTATTGACTTTGCCCAGAATGACCGCGCCGGCAGTCCGCAGACGCGCAACGACCGGCGCATCCTCGGCCGCCACGTTATCGGCGAACGCCTGCGAGCCGTACGTGGTCCGCAGGCCGCGCACGTCGATCAGGTCCTTGATCCCCACGCAAAGTCCCAGAACCGGCGATGTGTCTCCGGCCTTCAGTCGAATATCCGCGTCGTTTGCGGCCGCAATTGCGCCGTCACAATCGACCTGAACGAAAGCGACCAGCTCTGAATTGAGCAGTTCAATTCTTTCAAGATAGGCTTTTGTCAAATCAAGAGAAGTGAATTTTCCTTCGCTTAATGCCTGTCTTTGCTCGTAAGCCGGCAGGAACAGATCATCGAGACTTACCGACATGGTATTTTCCTTTGGCAGTATGCGGCAAATCTAGATTTCCACTCACGAATTGACAATGCGGCCGGCGTGCGAAATCTATATACCAAAGTGCCAGGATCATGAGGGAGCGATGACCGCGCGCGGCGTGCGCCTGTGGCGAAGACAGTGGGCGCAGCGGGCGTTTCCCGATGAAGCGGGGGCGATCGAATTCGTGCGTGCGATCCGCTGGCCCGACGGCGTTTCCTGCCCGCATTGCGGCTCCCGGAAAGTGAACGTGCAGGACGAGCGGGAGCAGATGCGCTGCCGCGCCTGTGCCAAACGCTTCAACGTTCGCGCGGGCACGGTTTTCGGCGGCAGCAAGCTTCCCTTGCGGCACTGGCTGATCGCCGTGCGGTTGATCGCGGCCCATCCGCGATGCATCGCCAGCACCCAGCTGGCCCGGGATCTTGGCATCACGCAGGATACCGCCTGGCACATGATGATGCGCCTCGCGCGGTTTCTCGGCAAAACGACGATCCGGTTTTCCGAAGCGGAGAAAGTCGCCCTGGTCGATCAGCTCGTGCAGCGACGGTTCGAAGCGCCAGCACCGTGACCGCCGCCACCGGACGATCCGCGGCCCTGACCGGCGCCGCGATCCGGGTGCGGTCAAGGGCGGTTGGCTTGCCGGCCGATCTGGTCTAGAGGGTGCGCCGGGGCAGGGCCTTGCGCCTTGTCTTCTGAAAGATCGCGTCGGTGCCCCGAAAGGGGCTTAATCGGGAATGCGGTGCGGGGGCTTCGTCCCCAAGTCCGCAGCTGTCCCTGCAACTGTAAGCGGCGAGCGCGATGCAACCGATCCCCTTTCGTGCCGGGGATCGCCACTGGGCCGGCAGCGGCCTGGGAAGGCTTGCATCAAGCCCTGACCCGCGAGCCAGGAGACCTGCCGGCGCATCGGTCGCTCTTGCCTTGATCCAGGGGATGGTCCGGGCACGGTAATGCTTCCGTCTGGGCGACGAGCACATGTGCGGCCGGGGCTGCACGGGTCGCTTTGTGGCGGGCTTCGTGCGCCGGCCTGCCACCGCGCGTCCGGCCGGATCGATACCGGCAGGCCCTTGCCCTGTTCCATCGCCCGGCGCGTGGAAGGCTCTTGCATGCTTACTCCCGTTGACGAAGGCCCCGCCATCGTGGCCTGCAATACCTGCCACCATGGCGACGAGCGGCGCGGTGGCGCCCGGCTGGCGGCGGCACTGCGCGCCGCGCAGCAGAAGGATGGCCGCTTTGCCGGCATTGCCATCCAGGAAATGGCGTGCCTGTTCGCCTGTGCCCAATCATGCACCGTGCATCTGCGCGCGCCGGGGAAACTGGGCTATGTGCTGGGCCGGTTCGCGCCCGATGAAGGGGCGGCCGCCGCCATTCTCGCTTATGCCGCGGCCTATGCGCAAAGCCCGCATGGCGAAGTGCCGTTCGCGCAGTGGCCGCCTGGGGTCAAAGGGCATTTCATCGCCCGTACTCCGCCGGCGGGGTTCGTTGCGGCATGAGCGCGTTTGCCACGCCTGCCGCCTTTGCCGGCGCGCTGTCCGCATTGTCCGCGCCCGATGAAGCCGCCATGGGCGCTGCCCGTGCCCGCCAGGCCGTGCTTACCAAGCCGCCGGGATCGCTCGGCCGCCTGGAAGACCTGGCCGTGTTCATGGCCGGCTGGCAGGGGCGCGAACAGCCGGTGATCGTTCGTGGGCGCACTGCCATCTTTGCCGGCAACCACGGTGTTGTCGTGCATGGTGTCAGCGCCTTTCCCGCCAGCGTCACGGCCGCCATGGTGGCGAATTTTGCCGCGGGCGGCGCCGCGATAAACGCCCTGGCCGGGGCGGCGGGGCTCGATCTGCGGGTAGTGCCGCTCGATCTGGATCGGCCGACGGCCGATTTCACCACCGGCCCCGCGATGAGCGAGGCCGAATGCCTCGCCGCGATCAACGCCGGGGCAGCGGCGGTCACCCCCGATCTCGATATTCTGACGCTGGGGGAAATGGGCATCGGCAATACCACGGCCGCCGCCGCGCTTTGCGCGCACAGCTTGGGCGGCACCGCGGCGGACTGGGCCGGGCCGGGCACCGGGCTCGATCGCGCGGGCGTTGCGCGCAAAGTCGCGGTGATCGAACGCGCGCTCGCGCTCCATGCCGATGCGCCGTCCACCCCGTTCGAGACGCTGCGCCGGCTGGGCGGGCGCGAGATTGCCGCCATGGCCGGTGCCGTGCTGCGCGCGCGCGCGCTGCGCGTGCCGGTCATGCTCGATGGTTTCATCACCTGTGCCGCGGTGGCGCCACTGGCGGCCCACGCGCCGGGCATCGTCTATCATTGCCTGGCCGGGCACTGTTCGGCCGAGCCTGGGCATGTGCGCCTGCTCGAACGGCTGCGCCTGGTCCCGCTGCTCGATCTGGGCATGCGCCTGGGCGAGGGCAGCGGCGCGGCGCTCGCGGTACATCTCGTGCGTTCGGCCCTGGTCACCCATGCGCAGATGGCCACCTTCGTGCAGGCCGGGGTGGCCTCCGGGCTGTGAGCGCGTTTGCGCTGCACCTGATGCGCCATGGTGCGCCTCCGGTTGCCGGGCTGTTGCTGGGCCATGCCGATATGGCCGCCACGCCGGGCGGGGTCGCGGCCTGCGTGGCGCGGGCCGCGGGGCTGGCGTTCGACCGCGTGATCACGTCCGACCTGCAGCGCTGCGCCGCTGCGGCGCAGGCCATCGCCACCGCGCGCGGGCTTGCCATGCTGCGCGACGCACGCTGGCGCGAGCTTGACTTCGGCGCCTGGGACGGGCGTGATCCGGCGCAGGTAGATGGCGCGGCCCTGGCCGCATTCTATCGCGATCCCGATCTCCATGCCCCGCCCGGGGGCGAGCGCTGGTCGGCGCTTCGGGCGCGGGTTGCCCTGGCTCTGGCGCAGACGCTGCCGGTCGATACCCTGGTGGTGACGCACGGTGGCCCGATGCGCGCGGCGCTGGCGGTGCTGTGCGGCTTTGGCTGGGAACAGCTTCCGGCGTTCGATCTGCCCTATGCGGCGGTGCTCACGCTGCGGGTATGGCCCGGCACGCCGCTTTCGGCCCGGATCACGGGATTGCGGGCATGAAGAGCTTGATCCTGGCCGTGCAGTTCCTGACCCGGCTGCCGACGCCGCGCGTCGATGCGGACGCGGCGATATTTGCGGCCTCGATGCGCTGGTTCCCCGCCGTGGGCCTGATCGTGGGCGCCATCGTCGCTGCCGCCGCCGTGATCGGCGCCTGGCTCGATCCGTGGGTCGGCGCGCTGGCCGGGCTCGCGGCCTGGGTGTGGGTGACGGGCGCGCTGCATCTCGATGGTCTTGCCGACATTGCCGATGCCGCCGGCGCCGCGCACCAGGACCGGGCGCGCCTTCTGGCAGTGCTGGCCGATCCGCACCTGGGCAGTTTTGGTGTCGTTGCCGTGGTGCTGCAACTGGTCGCGAAGCTTGTCCTGCTCCACGGCCTGGCCGAGCGCGGCGCGCTGGCCGGCCTGATTCTGGTGCCGTTTGCCGCGCGCCTGGGGCCGCTGGCGTGGACGCGCTGGATGGTGCCGCTTCATGCCGGCCTTGGCGCCCGCTTTGCCGGCAGCATCCATCGGGCGCACCTTATTGCCTGGGCAGCGGTGCTGCTGCTTGCCGCCGGCCTCTGTCCCGCGCTGGTGCTGACCGGTCCGGCGATCGCGCTGTGGGGCTGGTGGCTGGCCACGCACATCGGCGGGATTTCCGGCGATGGGCATGGCGCGGGCGTGGAATTGATCGAGACCGTTCTATTAATCGGCCTTGTGGCGCAGACGCAATGGTGAGCGGGGATCGCTTCACCTGGCACGGCGGGGGCCTCGATGCGGCCCGCGCACGTTATGGCGAAGGCCTTTGGCGCGATCTTTCCACCGGGATCAATCCCTGTCCCTGGCCCCATGCCGATAGCGTGCCGGTGGATTGGCAGTCCCTGCCGGCAGAGACCGCGCTTCGCGATCTCGAAGCCGCCGCCGCTGCGCACTTCGGCTGCGCGGTCGATCATGTCTGCGCGGTGCCGGGCACCGAAATCGGCCTGCGCCTGATTGGCGGGATGATCGGCGGTCCGGCTTATCATGCCGACCCGGGCTATCGCACGCACGGTGAAATGCTGGGCGCCAGCCTGCCCCTGCCCCTGCCCCTGTCCCTGCCCCTGTCCCTATGCTTGCCCCCGTCCGGCGATGCCCGGGGCGACGGCGCCAGCCTGATCCTTGCCAATCCAGGCAATCCCGACGGGCGCCTGCTGGATCGCGCCGTGCTGGCAGGCCTGCTGGACCGACGCGGCGCGCGGGGTTGGCTCCTGCTCGATGAAGCCTTTGCCGATTGCCACCCGCAAAGCAGCATGGCGGATCAGATCGACGATGCGCGGCGCCTGGTGATCTTCCGTTCGTTCGGCAAGTTCTTCGGCCTTGCCGGCGTGCGGCTGGGCTTCGTGCTGGGGCCGCGCCCCCTGCTGGCCGATCTGCGTGCGCGGCTCGGTGCCTGGCCGGTTTCCGCCGCGGCTCTGGCGATCGGCACGGCCGCCTACCGCGATCGCGCGTGGATCGGGCAGGCCCGCATCGACCTGGTAACGCGGGCTGCCACGCTCGATGCCGCCTTGCAGGGCAAGGGTTACCGCGTGGAAGGCGCCTGCCCGCTGTTCCGGCTGCTGACCGGGATCGACGGGCCGGCCCTGTTCGAACGCCTTGCCCGCCAGGCCATTCTGACCCGGCCGTTCGCGGCGCGGGCCGACTGGCTGCGGCTGGGGCTGCCAGGCGACTCAGCAGGATTTGCCCGGCTTGTCGCGGCTCTTCCCGATCGGGCGTGCGACCGTGGCTGAACCGGTTGCCGCAACCGCCCTGCTGCTGGACATCGCGCTGGGCTGGCCGGCTGCTTTCTATGCCCGCGTCGGCCATCCGGTGGGCGGCTTTGCCCGCGTCATCGATGCCTGCGCACGCGCATGGAACCGGCCGGGCCGGAGCGCGGCGCGGCGGCGCCTGATGGGCCTTGTCACGGTCCTGCTGCTCGTGGCCCTGGCGCTGGGCGGCGGCTGGGCGTTGCAGATCGTGGCGATCCGGGCGCTCGGGCCCCGGGCGTGGATCGGGGTGGCGGTGCTTGCCTGGCCCGGCCTCGCCCTGCGCAGTCTTGACGATCACGTGCGCCCGGTGGCCCACGCGCTGCTGGGCAATGACATTGCCGCCGCGCGGCGCGCGGTCGGCATGATCGTCGGGCGTGATACCGGCGGGCTTGACCGCGCCGGCATTGCCCGCGCGGGAATCGAAAGCCTGGCCGAAAGTTTCTGCGATGGCGTGGTGGCACCGTTGTTCTGGCTGGTGGTCGGCGGGCTGCCGGGCCTGTGGGCCTACAAGGCGGTCAATACCGCCGACAGCCTGATCGGCCATCGCGAGGAACCCTGGGGGCCGTTCGGCTGGGCCGCCGCGCGCACCGACGATGCGCTGAACCTGATCCCCGCGCGGATCGGCGCGGTTGTGCTGTGCCTGGCGGGCGGGGGCGGCTGGGCCGTGCTATGGCGCGATCATGCCCGCCATGCTTCCCCCAACGCGGGGTGGACCGAGGCTGCAATGGCCGGGGCGCTGCGCCTGCGGCTGGCCGGGCCGGTCGCCTATGACGGCGTGGTTCAGGCCAGGGCGTGGATCGGCAGGGGCCGCGCCGACGCCGACGGGGCCGACGTGGTGCGTGCCCTGCGCCTCTATCGGCGGGCCTGCGCGCTGCTGCTGCTGCTGCTGCTGCTCGCTCTGCTGACGGCATGGAAAGGGGCGTGATGCGTGCGTTGATGTTGCAAGGAACAGGGTCGGACGTGGGCAAATCGGTGCTGACCGCCGGCCTTTGCCGTGTCTTTGCCAACCGCGGCCTGCGCGTCAGGCCGTTCAAGCCGCAGAACATGTCGAACAATGCAGCGGTCACTGTCGATGGCGGCGAGATCGGTCGCGCCCAGGCGCTGCAGGCGCTGGCCTGCCGTGCCGAGCCGCATACCGACATGAACCCCGTCCTGCTCAAGCCCCAGGCCGATCATACCTCGCAACTCGTGGTCCAGGGCCGGGTGCGCGGCACGCTGGGCGGGGGCGATTTCCGTGCGGGCCGGGCCGCGCTTCTGCCCCAGGTACTGGAAAGCTGGCAGCGCCTGCGCACAGAGGCCGATCTGATCGTCGTGGAAGGGGCCGGTTCGCCGGCCGAGATCAACCTGCGTGCCGGCGACATTGCCAACATGGGCTTTGCCCGCGCCGCCGGCGTGCCGGTGGTCCTGGTGGGCGATATCGACCGCGGCGGGGTTATCGCGGCGGTGGCCGGCACCCGCGCGGTGCTCGATCCGGCCGACGCGGCGATGATCCGGGGCTTCATCATCAACAAGTTTCGCGGCGATCCGGCCTTGTTTGCCGATGGCTATGCCCAGATCGCGGCGCTGTCCGGCTGGCGCGGTTTTGGCATCGTCCCGTGGCTGCCGGCCAGCGCGCGCCTGCCCAGCGAAGATGCGGTGGTGCTGGAACGGCAGGCCCGGCCACGCCCCGGCGCGCTGCGCATCGCCTGCCCGATCCTGCCGCGCATTGCCAATTTCGACGATCTCGATCCGCTGAAGGGCGAAAGCGGCGTTGAACTGGCGATGGTGCCGCCGGGCAGGCCGATCCCCGCCGATTGCGCCTTGATCGTGCTCCCCGGATCGAAAGCGACGCTGGCCGATATGGCCGCGCTGCGGGCGCAGGGCTGGGATATCGACATTCTTGCCCATCATCGCCGCGGCGGGCATATCCTGGGCATCTGCGGCGGCTATCAGATGCTGGGCCGCACGATCGCCGATCCGCACGGCATCGAAGGGCCAGCGGGAGAACTGGCGGGGCTGGGGCTGCTCGACGTGGCAACGGTGCTGACGCCCGGCAAGGCGCTGCGCCGGGTGCGGGGTACGGCGCTGGGCGCCGCATTCGAAGGGTTCGAAATGCACATGGGCGAAACGCGCGGAACAGATTGTGCGCGGCCGTTTGCCATGCTCGATGGTGCGAGCGTGGACGAGAGGCGGGCGGACGGGGCGATGGCTGCCGACGGCCGGGTCATCGGCAGCTACGTGCACGGCGCGCTGGGCGGCCCGGCCCTGCGCGCCGCGCTGCTCGGCCGGCTTGGTGCGGGCTCGGACGGCGCGGATCATGGCGCTACCGTCGATGCCGCGCTTGACGAGATAGCCCGTGAACTGGAACGCCATCTCGATATCGATGGCCTGCTGGCCGTGGCGCGGGGAGCGCGGTGATGGTATCGGGCTCTCGCCTGCTGGTCATCGGCGGGGCGCGTTCGGGCAAAAGCCGCTACGCCCAGATGCGTGCCGAAGCGAGCGGCCTGGCGCCCGTCTACATCGCCACGGCCCAAGCGCTGGACGAGGAAATGCGCGATCGTATCGCCCGCCACCGCGCCGATCGCGACGCCGCCTGGGCCACGGTGGAAGCGCCGACAGACCTGCCGGGGGCGGTCGCGGTCCAGGCCGCACCCGGGCGCGTGCTGCTGGTCGATTGCCTGACCTTGTGGCTCAGCAATCTGCTGCTGGCCGACCATGACATTGCCGCCGCGCTCGACGCGCTGGAGCGGGCGGTGTCCGGTGCGGCAGGGCTGGTCATCCTCGTCAGCAACGAAGTAGGGCAGGGCATCGTGCCCGACAACGCACTGGCCCGCCGTTTCCGCGACGAAGCAGGGCGGGCCAATCAGCGCATGGCGGCGCTTTGCGGCGAAGTGCAACTGATCTGCGCGGGGCTGCCACTGCGATTGAAATAGCGCATTTTCCAGCCGTTCCCAGCCACCGCGATGGCGCCGAATCGGGTTCAGCCGCGCTTTGCCAGTTCCTCGTCCAGCAGGGTCATCACCCGCGCTTCGTCAGGAAAGCCTTCGGCCACCCAGCGCGCTTCGACCGCGCGCAGGGCGCGCGCCACTTCTGGCCCGGCGCTGAGCCCGCGTGCGACGATCTGCCCGCCCTTGAGCGGCAGGCGCGGCACGGCCCAGCCGGCCAGGTCCGCGCTGTCGCGCCCGGCCAGCAGCAGGCGGTCGATCGCTTCGGCGTGGCCGAACTGGTAAGCCAGCGCGCGCGCCGGTTCGATGGCATCGCGTTCGTTTCGTGCGGCTGCCGTCGCCAGGCGCTTGCGCTGGGCAACCGAAAGGCGCAGGCGCGCCGCCACCTGTTCGACCAGCGGCGGATCTGCGGGCAGCACGGCGGCGAGGCGGCGCAGCGCATCGGGCGCCAGGCCCTCGCGCATTTCGGCAGCGATCAGCGCCGGCAGCGGGGCCGGATCGGCCTCGGGCAGGACCTGCGCCAGAACGCCAAGTGCCGCCATCCGGTCCAGCGTGGGCGCCGGATCGGGCAAGGCCAGCAGGCCGAGAAGCTCGGCCGCCACCCGTTCGCGCGAAAGGCTTTTCATGCCTGGCGCCAGCGCGGCGCAGGCGGCCTCGGCCGCTGCGTCGGCAGGCAACGAGCCGAAGCGGGCCTGGAACCGGAAATAGCGCAGGATGCGCAGGTAATCCTCGCGAATGCGCTGCTCGGCCACGCCGATGAAGCGCAGGCGCCGCGCCGCCAGATCGTCGAGGCCGTTGAAATGATCGCTGATTTCCAGCGTGCGTGGATCGGCATAGAGCGCATTGATAGTGAAATCGCGCCGCGCGGCATCCTCCTGCCAGTCGCTGGCAAAGGCCACGGTCGCGCGGCGGCCGTCGGTGGCGACATCGCGTCGCAGGGTGGTGATTTCCACGGGTCCGTCGGGCAGGACGGCGGTGATCGTGCCATGGGCGATGCCGGTGGGCACCTGGCGGATGCCGGCCGCCGCAAGCAGGGCCTGGGTCCTCTCGGGCCGGTGCACGGTCGCCATGTCGACATCGCTGACAGCCAGGCCCAGCAGCGTATCGCGCACGGCCCCGCCCACATAGCGGCAGGTGCCCGCCCCGTCGGCATCGAGCGCGGCAACCAGCGTGGCCAGATCGCGGCGCATGGTCCAGGGGGCGGGGGGCAACTGGCCGGTCATGCCTGGGGCCAAGCGATGCGCCGGGCGAGGTTGGCGATGATCGCGGCCGTCACGCCCCAGATGCGGTGGCCCTGCCACAGGATTTCGATGGTGCGGCCGCGCCGCCCGTTCCATTCGGCGTCGATCCACGTGTGCCGGCGCTCGTCCATCAGCAGCGCGAGGGGCGGCTCGAACCAGCTGGCCACTTCGGCGGGTTCGGGCCTGAGCGGCAGGTCTTCGGGCACGACGGCCAGAACGGGCGTAATATCATAGCCCGTGCCGGTGCGATAGCGGTCGGTCGGCCCGATTACCCGCACTTGCGCCGGATCAATGCCCAGTTCCTCGTTCGCCTCGCGCAGGGCCGCCTCGATCGCGGTTTCGCCAGCTTCGATCTTTCCCCCGGGGAAAGCGGCCTGGCCGGGGTGGGCCCGCATGTGGCTGGGGCGGTGGATCAGCAGCACGCCGGGGCCATCGGGATGATCGGCGCGGTCGGTCACGGCGATGAGCACGGCGGCGGCGCGCAGGCCCTCGGGCGCCACGCGCCAGTCGGCAACGAGCGACGGTGCCGCCGCGGCGTGCCCGGCGCGATGAAGATTGGCCAGCCGGTCGAACAGCGAATCGTTCATGATCCGGGAATCAGGCCGAAACGCGCGCCCTGGCTTTCCACCGCCAGATCCTCGGGATCGGAAACGTCCAGCGCATGGGCAATAAGCTGGCCATACGTGCTGCGGTTGAGCCGCGCTTCGACCCCGTGACGCACAGCCAGATAGAAAGCCGGCACATCCGGGGTGCCGGCAACCCGCAGGGGGTGGTCAGGCCCGCACAGCACGATGTCGTCGGTGTTGAGCCGGAACGCCAGCACCACCGCCCCGCCCTGCGCGGGATCGTGGCGCACGTCCATGTCGACGGCGATCAAAGCGGCATCGTCCACCGCGATCGCCAGGCGCTGATGCGGGGTGATCAGCCAGTGCCGGCCCGCGCCGTCGCGCATCAGCAAGGTGGCAAACGTGCGCACCATTGCCGGCCGGGTAATCGGGCTGCCTTCGTGCAGCCAGGTGCCATCGGCCAGGATGTGCATGTGGATGTCCCCGCTCTGCGCCGGGTTCCACTGGTCCAGCGGCGGCAAGCGGCGGCTTTGCGCCAGGGCGGCGATTTCGCTCAGCGAGAGGCCGGCAAGCTCGGGGGGCGGTTCGTAAGGCACCGCCCGGCAGTGCCAGACTTGATCAGCCGCGCCAAGGCCCCAGCATGCCTTCGGCCGGAAGGATGGCCGGATTGGCCGTGCGGCACAGCAGGCGGCGCTGCTCCACCGGGCCGGGCAACTGCCACCGGCCGGTATGGGCATTGCTGAAGCCGAAAAGGCGCTCGTAGTATTCCGGATCGCCGATCATCACCTGAGGCAGCGGCGCGCGCGGATCGATGGCCGTGAGGCTGGCGGTAACCAGCGCCTTGCCATAGCCGCGCCCCTGCTGCCCGGGCATGACCGCTACCGGCCCCACCATGATCATCGGCAGCTTGCGCCCCTCGGGCGTGGTCAACGCCACCGGCCAGCACTGGATCGTGCCGGCCAGCATTGCGTCTTCGTCGAGCGCGGCAAAGGACAGGGCGGGCAGCCAGTCCACCCCCTCGCGCAGCCGATAGGCCGTGCGCTGGCGGCGTTCCGGTTCGAACGCCGCATCGAGCAGGTCCTCGATCAGTTGCGGATCGACATCGGCCAGGGGAATGATGGTGGACAAGAGGCAGTGCCTTGGATTGATGGAGCAGGGGGCGATGCGGCCGGCGATCGCCGGCCAAACCCGCCGCCCGCCGCGCTCAAGCGACGGCGGCGGGATGATAAGCCCGTATCAGCGTCCCTGCTGGGCCAGCAGGCGCAGCCGCAGGGCGTTGAGCTTGATGAAGCCGGCCGCATCCTTCTGGTCATAGGCGCCGGCATCGTCTTCGAACGTCACGTGGCGCTCGGAATAGAGACTGTCGGGAGACCGGCGGCCGACGACCGAGGCCAGCCCCTTGTAAAGCTTCAGGCGCACCGTGCCGTTGACGCGGGCCTGGCTGTGGTCGATGGCGGCCTGCAGCATCTCCCGCTCGGGCGAGAACCAGAAGCCGTTGTAGATCAGCTCGGCATACTTGGGCATCAGTTCGTCTTTCAGATGCGCCGCGCCGCGATCGAGCGTGATCGATTCGATGCCGCGATGCGCCATGGCATAGATCGTGCCGCCCGGGGTTTCGTACATGCCCCGGCTTTTCATGCCTACGAAGCGGTTCTCGACCAGGTCGAGCCGCCCGATGCCATGCTTGCGCCCCAGTTCGTTGAGCGCGGTGAGCAGGGCGGCGGGGCTCAACGCCTCCCCGTTCAGAGCCACGCCATCGCCCTTGGCAAAATCGATCGTGACGTATTCGGGCTGGTCGGGCGCGTCTTCGGGATCGACGGTGCGGGAATAGACGTAGTCGGGCACTTCCTGCCACGGATCTTCCAGCACCTTGCCTTCAGACGAGGTGTGCAGCAGGTTGGCATCGGTCGAAAACGGGCTTTCCCCGCGCTTGTCCCGAGGCACGGGGATCTGATGCGCCTCGGCCCAGGCGATCAGCGCGGTACGGCTGGCCAGATCCCATTCGCGCCAGGGCGCGATCACTTTGATGCCCGGCTCCAGCGCATAGGCGGAAAGCTCGAACCGCACCTGGTCGTTGCCTTTGCCGGTGGCGCCATGGGCCACCGCATCGGCGCCGGTTTCGCGCGCGATCTCGATCAGGCGCTTGGAAATCAGCGGTCGCGCGATCGAGGTGCCGAGCAGGTAATCGCCTTCGTACCGGGCGTTGGCGCGCATCATCGGGAAAACGAAATCGCGCACGAATTCCTCGCGCAGATCGTCGATATAGATATGTTCCGGCTTCACGCCCATGAGTTCGGCCTTGGCACGGGCCGGCTCCAGTTCCTCGCCCTGCCCGAGATCGGCGGTAAACGTCACCACTTCGCAGTTGTAGTTGACCTGCAACCACTTGAGAATGACGGAGGTATCGAGCCCGCCCGAATAGGCGAGGACGACACGCTTGATCTCGGACATCGGCGGGCACTCCTCAAGACTGAAAGACGCGCCGCGCGCCTAACAGGCAGGGGGGCGTACCGCAAGGCGCGCGGGGGATTTTGGGCCCCTCGCGCGCCGCGGGAAAGCTTTCAGTTCATGAACCAGCCATGGCTCGCCACCAGCGATTGCCCGGTCAGGGCATTGCTGGGGAACGCGGCAAAGAACAGCGCCACTTCGGCAATGTCTTCCACGGTGGTGAATTCGCCGTCCACCGTCTGCCCCAGCATCACGTTCTTGACGACCTCTTCCTCGCTGATGCCCAGTTCCTTCGCCTGTTCGGGAATCTGCTTGTCCACCAGCGGGGTGCGCACGAAGCCGGGGCAGATCAGGTTGGTGCGCACGCCCTTCTTGCCGCCTTCTTTGGCAATGGTGCGGGCCAGCCCCTCGAGCCCGTGCTTGGCCGTGACATAGGCGCTCTTGAGCGGCGAGGCTTCCTTGGAGTGGACCGAACCCATGAAGAGAATCGCCCCGCTACCCTTGGCATACATGTGCGGCAATACGGCCTTGCTGGTCAGGAACGCGCCGTCGAGGTGGATCGCCAGCATCTTTTTCCAGTCGGCAAAGGCAAAGCTTTCCACCGGGTTGACGATCTGGATGCCCGCGTTCGAGATCAGGATATCGACCCCGCCCCAGGTGTCCACCACTTTGGCGACGCCGGCATTGACCTGATCTTCGCTGGTCACGTCCATTTCCACGGCGATCGCCGCGCCAGGGTGATCGGCATTGATGCCGTCGGCCGCGGCCTGTGCGGCGTCCAGCTTGAGATCGGCAATCGCCACGCGCCCGCCGGCCTGCGCGTAACGCCTGGCGATGGCAAGGCCGATGCCGCTGGCCGCGCCGGTGACGATGGCGATCTTGTTGTCGAGGTTCATCGATGCATTCTCCACAGTCTGGGTCGGTCCCCAAGCGATGCCTGGCCGGATTTTCTGGCCCGTTCAGGCAAGATCGAGCGTGACGATGCCACGTGCCGGCAAAGTGCGGTTCTTCCAGCGCGGGCTGGCGAACGAGCGTTCCACGTCGTGGCGGCCGCTGTTCCAGTGCCCCTGCATCGTCATGCGGGAAAACTCGTAATCCTTGCTCTGGGTCTCGTAATCCTCGCCCCGATTGATGAGGTGAAGGATCGTCACGGGGCCATCCTGGGCTCGCGCCGTCAGAATGGCGAGGTCCTCGTCACCGGCGAATTCGGCCGGCAGGCGTTCGGCAAGCCGCGCGGCAGCCGCTTCCAGCGCCTCTATCCGCTTCTGCATGTCGGTGTTGAGCCGGGTCCGGCTGGAAAAGCGGATGTCCTTTTCGCGCTGGGCGCTTTCGGCCAGGCTGCGTGGCATCATGCCATGGGCGGCAAACAGGTCTACCTGAAACACCAGCAGCGGATCGCGCAGCGCCGGGCCGGGGCTGGTTTCGTGCTGTTCGGCATCGCAACCGCGTTCGTCCAGCACGAATTGCAGCGGCGTGTTGGAAACGATGCCGCCGTCCCAATAGGGTTCGCCATCGATCATGATCGGGGGAAAGCCAGGCGGCAGCGCGCCGCTGGCCATGATGTGTTCGGGCTCGATCAGGCGGTCACGGTTGTCGAAATAGGCGAAATTGCCGGTGAGAACATTGACCGCGCCCACGCTCAGGCGCGTCTTGCCGCTGTTGATCAGGTCGAAATCCACCAGTTCCAGCAAAGTCTTGCGCAGCGGGCTGGTATCGTAAAGGCTGATCGAATCGGGCGATCCGGGCAGGGCCAGCCACGGCGGCGTGGTGCGTGGCATGAAAAAGCCCGGGATTCCGGTCAAGGCCACCGATGCGGCGGCCCATTCGTTGAACAGGCGCCGGCCCCAGCCATCGGCAAAGGGCGAGGCGAAAGGAACGCGCGACGACGCCTGTTCCCAGAACGCCCGCAGATGGCGCACCCGCCGCTCGGGTGGATTGCCGGCGATCAGCGCGGCATTGACGGCACCGATGGAAATCCCGGCCACCCAGTCGGGGCAGTAGCCGCTGGCAGCCAGCGCTTCGAACACGCCCGCCTGATAGGCGCCCAATGCCCCGCCGCCCTGAAGCACGAGCACGCAGCGCTCGTGTGTTGCATCGGCCATGTTCGTCCTTGCTCCATCCGGCTGCCGTTGTGCAGTGCAACGCACTGTGCGGGGGCAATGTGAAACTGGCAAGACGGATATGCCACGGCGCCGCCTTCTGCCTGCTCCGTGCTCGCAGATTTCGCGCCTTCTCCCGCTTTCCTTGCGCGCATTCCCTGCCTACATGGGCAGGATCATGGCAAGACCAACCCCCCAGGCCTTCGACAAGAAGAAGATCGTCGCCGAAAACCGCCGGGCGCGGTTCGAGTATTTCGTGGAAGACGTCTACGAGGCGGGCATCGTGCTGACCGGCACGGAAGTGAAATCGCTGCGGTTCGGGGAAGGCTCGATCGCCGAATCCTATGCCGAGGTCAAGAACGGCGAGGTCTGGCTGGTCAATTCCAACGTGCCCGAATTCAGCCACGGCAACCGCTTCAATCACGAGCCCAAGCGCCCCCGCAAACTCTTGCTGAAGGAACGCGAGATCGACCGGTTTCACGGCGCGGTCGAACGCAAGGGCATGACGCTGGTGCCGCTGTCGATCTATTTCAACGGCCGCGGACGGGCCAAGGTCGAACTGGCCCTCGCCAAGGGCAAGAACGCCGCCGACAAGCGCGCCACGATCAAGGACCGTGACTGGCAGCGTGACAAGGCGCGGATCATGCGCGAACACGGCTGAACGCCGGCGATTGCGACGTGTCGCTGCCGTGCTTCATCGTCTGGCAAGTAGAATGCAGGCATGATTGCCCATGCCACAACCACGGGGAATCGCCGTTTCGATGCGCCACAAGATTGCCACCATGGTCCGCTCGTCGATGCCCACGCGTCAGCAGATGGAGCGCAACCGCTTTACCGGCCCTCTGGCCGCGCGCGCGGAACTCTGGCGGTTCACCCGGCGATCGGTGCCGCGCGGGGTGGCGGTGGGCCTGCTGGTAGGCATCTTCGCGATGATCCCGGGGGTGCAGATTGCCGGTGCCGCGGCGCTTTGCCTGCCGCTTCGCGGCAATATCCCGATCGCGGCGGGAATGACGTTCCTGTCGAATCCGGCAACGACGCCGCTGTTCATCGCCGCTTCGCTGGCTTTGGGCAACTGGTTCGGCTTTCATGCCGACGTGGCCACGTTCATGGCCCTGTTCGAGCGCGGGGCCAGCTTTTCCGAATGGGCCGGCTGGCTGCTCTCGGATGCCGCGCCCGCGCTGGTCTTCGGGCTGTTCGTGATTTCCGTGGTGGCGGCCGCGCTCGGCTATGTCATCGCGGGGTTTGCCTGGCGCTGGTGGACGGTGCACAAGCGGCGCACGCGTCTGGCCATGCGCGCCGGGCGGTGAATGGTTCAGGCGGTAAAGGGTCGAACGGCATGTGTCGGCCGCAACAGTAACGAAGGGGACAGGCGTGCCGGCGGCAGCGGGCGACATCGGCGAAGGCGCTTTTCCGGGCTGGCCTGACGACGCGCGGACGCACACCGCCTCGGCCGCCTGGCGGCGCGACGCGCTGATCGCCGCGCTGGCCGCGCTTGGCGGGGCGGTGCTGCTGGGACTGCTGGCGGGCGATGCCGTTCTGGCGGCCGTCTACCTCGTCGGGCTCGGGGCGCTGGGGCTGGTCGCCCGTGTCGTCGTGCGGTTCCTGCCGCAGCGGGCCGATCCCGCCTGGGCGCCGCCCGACTGGTCGGTTACGTTCGCCGCGATCGAGCGGCCGGACGAGGCCCTGGCGATTATCGACCGCGCCGGCCGCCTGGTTTGCGCCAATGGCCGCTTTACGGAATGGTTCGATCAGGCCGCGCCGCCGCGCTTGCCGATAGCGCCAGCCGATGCCGAAGCGCTGGAGCGCGCCATGCGCGCCGCTTGGCGCGACGGACGGGCGCAGGTAGCACGGCTCACATCCACCAGCGGACAGTGGCGGGCGGATCTGCTCCGCGCGGGCCGCGGGCAGGATCACCTGGTCTGCCGCTTCGTACCGCTGGCGCAGATCGATCTGGTGGCCGACGTCGCCGGCCATGTCGGCGGCAAGCTGGGCCGGGCGCTGACGCGCGAGGGCATCCAGGCCGCGGTCGTGCTGCCCGATGGCCGCGTGCAGGCCGCCAATGCCGCCTTCGCCGCCCGCGCCGCCGGCGAAGGTGCGCAGGTTACGGGCAGCGATTTCGTATCGTGGTTCCGTGCCGATGAAAGCGAGCGCATTTTCTATGCCCGCGAAGGCGCGCGCGGCACACCGGTGCGTTTCATCCATGTGCCGATCGCCGATCCCGACGGCGTGGCCGTGACCGATCCTGCGCAGGTGCCGTCGCTGTTTCTGGTGATCGACAGCGAAGGCGCACTGGGCGATGCCCGCGCCGGCCTGCCGCAGATCGAGGCGCTGCTCTCGCGCCTGCCACTGGGCCTGGCGATGATCGATCGCGACGGGCGCTTCCTTTTTGCCAACCGCGCGTTCCTGCGCGCGGCCGGGCACGATGGACCGGTTCCGCCGCCCTATCCGTCCGACCTGGTCATTCGCGAAGACAAGGGGGCGCTGGCCGATGCGGTGCGCCGCTACACGCAGGGCGCGCCCACAGCCGGTGACGTGGCCGTACGCCTGCTCGCCGCCCCGGAGGAGCCTGTCTCGTTCAGCCTGGCCGGCGTGCGCGGGCTGGGCGAAGGCGTAGTGCTGCTGAGCCTCAAGGACTCGACCGAGGAAGCGCGGCTCAAGCGCGAGATCGCCCAGGCCACCAAGATGCAGGCGGTGGGCCAGCTGGCCGGTGGCGTCGCCCACGATTTCAACAACGTGCTCACCGCAATCATCGGCTATTGCGATCTGATCCTGATGCGCCACACGCCCGGCGACAGCGATTACGACGATATTCAGCAGATCAAGGCCAATTCCAACCGTGCCGCCTCGCTCACCCGGCAGTTGCTGGCCTTCTCGCGGCAACAGACGCTGCGCCCGGAAGTGCTGCAATTGCCCGATGTGGTGGCCGAGGTATCGACGCTGCTCAAGCGCCTGCTGGGCGAGAAAATCCAGCTCGACGTGACGCACGATCGCGATCTCGGGCTGGTGCGGGCCGATCCGGTGCAGCTCGAGCAGGTCCTGCTCAACCTTGCCGTCAACGCGCGCGATGCGATGACTGCCAACGGCACCGACGCCAAGGCCGGCGGCACCCTGCGCATCGCCACCCGCCGTGTCACTGCTGGCGACGTGCGGGCGATGAAAAGCGAAATCCTGCCCATCGGCGACTATACGGCGCTGGTGGTGGAAGATACCGGCCATGGCATCAAGCCCTCGCAGATCGGCAAGATCTTCGAACCGTTCTTCACCACCAAGGACAAGGGCAAGGGCACCGGGCTTGGCCTTTCCACCGTCTACGGGATCGTCAAGCAATCGGGCGGGTTCATCTTTGCCGAAAGCGAGGTGGGCAAGGGCACGCGCTTCACCATCTATCTGCCGGTCCACGTGCCCGGCCCGGCCGATATGGTCGAGGTGTCCAGGCCCAAGGGCGAAGCGCGCCGCACGCAATGGACCGGCGGCGGGCGCGTGCTGCTGGTGGAGGACGAGGATACGGTCCGCGCGGTGGCGGAACGCGCGCTGGTGCGCCAGGGCTATGAGGTCACGACCGCCGCCGATGGGGAAGACGGCCTCGATGCGCTGGCCCGCATCCTGGCCGCCGGCAACGACATCGATCTCGTGGTGTCCGATGTGGTCATGCCGTCGATGGACGGGCCGGCCATGGCGCGCGAGATCCGCCGGGTAAAGCCCGAGTTGCCGGTTCTGTTCATGTCGGGCTATGCCGAGGAGCAGCTGCGCCGCGAGATCGATATTCCCAACATGCACTTTCTCGCCAAGCCCTTTTCCGTGGCGCAGATCGTGGCGGCGGTGGAACAGGTGCTGCGCGGCGCATAGGTGCTGCAACGAGTCGGCATTAGCGCCAGGATGGCAGCATTTCCGGCCGTCGGGAAAAGCACGCCGGTTCGGCATCGGCGCCTTTACGAACCGTTGCAAAACCCCGTAAAATCAATGACCGATGCGCGTTCCTGCAAACAAGCGAGGAATTTTTCGTTCCCCTCTTGTTCTTATGGAACGAAATGAGTACATTGCTTGTGTGTTGACGGTTCGTGTCAGCCATCTCTAGGCAAGGGGAAGCAGCCATGGCGGCGCAGCTCAAGCTCATTCAGGAAGGCAAAGAGAAAGACATGGATCGTCAGAAGGCGCTCGACGCCGCACTGGCCCAGATCGACCGCGCGTTCGGCAAGGGGTCGGTGATGAAGCTGGGCTCGAAAGAGACAATGCAGGTGGAAGCCGTCTCCACCGGCTCGCTCGGGCTGGACATCGCGCTGGGCATCGGTGGTCTGCCGCGTGGCCGCATCATCGAAATCTATGGTCCCGAAAGTTCAGGGAAAACCACGCTGGCGCTGCATGCCATCGCCGAAGCTCAGAAGGGTGGCGGCACGGCGGCGTTCGTCGATGCCGAACATGCGCTCGATCCGGTCTATGCCAAGAAACTGGGCGTCAATATCGACGAACTGATCGTTTCGCAGCCCGACACCGGCGAGCAGGCGCTTGAAATCGTCGATACCCTGGTGCGATCCAACGCCATCGACGTGTTGGTGGTGGACTCGGTCGCCGCGCTGGTGCCGCGGGCCGAAATCGAGGGCGAGATGGGCGACAGCCACGTCGGCCTTCAGGCACGCCTGATGAGCCAGGCGCTGCGCAAGCTGACCGGCTCGATCAGCCGTTCGCGCTGCATGGTGATTTTCATCAACCAGGTGCGCATGAAGATCGGCGTGATGTACGGCAATCCCGAAACCACCACCGGGGGCAACGCGCTCAAGTTCTATGCCTCGGTCCGGCTCGATATCCGTCGCACCGGCCAGATCAAGGAACGCGACGAGATCACCGGCAACACCACCCGGGTCAAAGTCGTCAAGAACAAGGTCGCCCCACCGTTCAAGCAGGTGGAATTCGACATCATGTATGGCGAAGGCATTTCCAAGATCGGGGAAATTCTCGATCTGGGAGTCAAGGCCGGCCTGGTGGAGAAGTCGGGCGCGTGGTTCAGCTATGACTCGGTGCGCATCGGCCAGGGCCGCGAGAATGCCAAGAACTTCCTGCGCGAGAACGCCGAAATGCGCGATCGCCTGGAAGCGGCGATCCGCGGCCGGACCGAGCAGGTGGCCGAAGGCCTCATGGCCGGGCCTGATGCCGATGACGATATGTGATCGCGATTGACGGGACGTGATTGACAGGGTGCGGTCGCGGTCGCGGTCGGGTGCCGCGCCGCGCCCGTGCCGCTTTCTATTCCGGCGCTCTGTTCCTGGTGAAAGGCGCGCCACGCGTCCCTGTCGCCAAGCTGGCCGCGATGGCCTATGCCGGCGCCATGACCCAAGCGATGGACTGGCAGGGCGGCGTCGGCCGTGCCTGGGCAGAAGAATGGCAGCGTACCGATCGCGCCTTTGCCCGGCTGACTCCGGCGCTGCTGGCCGCCATTGCCCCGATGCCCGGCGAGCGCCTGCTTGATATCGGCTGCGGGGCGGGAGAGCTTGCTTTGGCCCTGGCCGCCGCCAGGCCTGCCAGCACGGTATGCGGGATTGATCTTTCGGCCGATCTGATCGCCGCCGCGCGGCAGCGTGGCGCAGGCTGCGTCAATGCGCGGTTTGCCATTGCCGACGCCAGCCAGTGGCGTGATGCCGATTTCGCGCCCGATCTGCTGGTATCGCGCCACGGGGTGATGTTCTTTGCCGATCCGCCAGCGGCCTTTGCGCATCTGGCCCGCGTGGCGGCACCGGGCGCACGCCTGGTCTTTTCCTGCTTTCGCCCGCCGACCGAAAATGCCTGGGCCAGCGCCATGGCCGCGCTGGTGCCGCCGCCCGCGAGGCCGGCCGATCCCCATGCCCCCGGCCCGTTCGCCTTTGCCGATCCCGATCATGTGCGCACGATGCTCGCCGGGTGGACCGACCTGGTCTTCACGCCCCATGATTTCCCCTATATCGCCGGCGAAGGGCCGGACGCGCAGGCGCAGGCTTTCGCGCTTTTTCGCCGCATCGGCCCGGCCGCGTCCGCCCTGCGCCAGGCGGCCGACGACAGGCGCGCCGGCATCGAGGAAGACCTGGTGCAGATCATCGCCGCGCATCATCGCAACGGCGTGGTGGCGTTCGCGGCCGCCGCCTGGATCGTCACCGCCACGAAAGCGTGAACCGGCGGCGCCCGGCGATGAATCCGGCTTGTTCCGGGCGGCCGGCTCGCCTAATCGGCGGGGCATGACTTCGACGAACGAAATCCGCCGGTCCTTTCTGGAATACTTCGGTTCCCAAGGCCACGACGTGGTGCCCTCCGCACCCCTCGTGCCTTACAACGATCCGACGTTGATGTTCACCAACGCGGGCATGGTCCCGTTCAAGAACGTGTTCACCGGGCTTGAAACCCGCAGCGTCCCACGCGCCACGTCGTCGCAGAAATGCGTCCGCGCCGGGGGCAAGCACAACGATCTGGACAATGTCGGCTATACCGCGCGGCATCACACCTTCTTCGAAATGCTGGGCAATTTCTCGTTCGGCGACTATTTCAAGGAACAGGCGATCACGCATGCCTGGACACTGCTGACCAGGGTCTGGGGCCTGCCGGCCGACAAGCTGCTGATCACCGTCTATCATACCGACGACGAGGCAGCCACGCTGTGGCGCAAGATCGCCGGCCTGCCGGACGAGAAGATCATCCGCATCGCCACCAAGGACAACTTCTGGGCGATGGGCGACGATGGTCCGTGCGGCCCCTGTTCCGAGATTTTCTATGACCACGGCCCCGATATTCCCGGTGGCCCGCCAGGCAGCCCGGACGAGGACGGCGACCGTTTCATCGAGATCTGGAACCTCGTGTTCATGCAGTTCGAGCAGGCGGCCGGCCAGATCGTCGGCAACCTGCCCAAACCGTCGATCGACACCGGCATGGGCCTGGAACGCATCGCCGCCGTGCTGCAGGGCGAACACGATAACTATGACACCGATACCTTCCGCGCGCTGATCGCCGCTTCGGAAAGCCTGACCGGGGTCAAGGCCGCGGGCGAACATACGGCCAGCCATCGGGTGATCGCCGATCACCTGCGTTCGTCGAGCTTCCTTCTGGCCGATGGCGTGTTGCCGTCGAACGAAGGGCGCGGTTACGTGCTGCGCCGGATCATGCGCCGCGCCATGCGCCATGCGCATCTGCTGGGCGCCAGGGACCCGCTGATGCACCGCCTGGTGGGGGCGCTGGTCACCGAGATGGGCCAGGCCTATCCCGAGCTGGGCCGCGCGCAACCCTTGATCGAGGAAGTGCTTAAGCGCGAGGAAACACGTTTCCGCCAGACGCTGTCGAACGGCCTGCGTCTGCTCGACGAGGCATCGGCCGGCCTTGGCGAGGGCGACAAGCTGCCGGGCGAGACCGCGTTCCGTCTCTATGACACATATGGCTTTCCCTATGACCTGACCGAAGACGCCTTGCGCGCGCGCGGCGTTGCGGTGGACCGCGATGGCTTCGACGCGGCCATGGCCCAGCAGAAAGCCGCCGCCCGCGCTGCCTGGAAAGGCTCGGGCGATGCCGCCTCGAGCGAGGTGTGGTTCGACATTGCCGAGCGCGAAGGCGCCACCGAATTCACCGGCTATACCGCCACCAGCGGCGAAGGCGTGGTCGTCGCCCTGGTCAAGGACGGTGCCGAAGTGCGCGAGGCCGGCGCGGGCGATGCCGTGACGGTGCTCACCAACCAGACGCCGTTCTATGGCGAAAGCGGCGGCCAGACGGGCGATGCCGGCACGATCGGCGGTGCCGAGGGCCTCAGGATCACTGTCACCGATACGGCCAAGCCGCTGGGCCGGCTGCACGCGCACCAGGCCGTGGTCGAAGCCGGGACGATCCGCGTGGGCGACGCGGTGCATCTGGTGGTCGACGTCGAGCGCCGCGATGCCACGCGCGCCAACCATTCGGCAACGCACCTTCTCCACCAGGCGCTGCGCAACCGCCTGGGCGCCCATGTCACGCAGAAGGGCTCGCTTGTCGCGCCCGACCGCCTGCGCTTCGACTTTTCGCACCCCACGGCGCTGAGCGCGGACGACATCGCCGCGATCGAGGCGGAAGTGAATGCCGAAATCCGCGCCAACGAGCCGGTCACCACTCGCCTCATGAGCCCCGACGACGCCATCGCCGCGGGCGCCATGGCGCTGTTCGGCGAAAAGTACGGCGAGGAAGTGCGCGTGCTGTCGATGGGTCGGGCCACCGACAAAGTCTATTCGGTGGAGCTTTGCGGCGGCACTCACGTCCGCGCCCTGGGCGATATCGGCCTGTTCCGCATCGTGAGCGAAAGCGCGGTATCCTCGGGCGTGCGGCGGATCGAGGCGTTGACCGGCGAAGGCGCGCGGCAATGGCTGATCGGGCGCGAGGATGCCCTGAAGCACACGGCCGGCCTGCTGCGCACCACGCCGGATGACGTCGAGGCCCGCGTGGCCGCGCTGATCGAGGAGCGGCGCAAGCTGGAGCGCGAACTCGCCGAGGCCCGCAAGGCGCTGGCGCTGGGCGGGGGCAATGTCCGTTCCGATGCGGCCGACGAAGAAGTGGCCGGGATCACTTTTTCCGGACAGGTGCTCGAAGGGCTCGATCCCAAGGACTTGCGTGGGCTGCTCGACCAGGCGAAGCAACGCCTGGGCTCCGGCGTGGCGGTGATCGTTGCGGTCAACGAGGGCCGCGCTTCCATCGCGGCGGCGGTAACGCCCGATCTTGCCGGCAAAGTCAGTGCCGTGGACCTGGTGCGGGCCGGCGTGGAAGCGCTGGGCGGCAAGGGCGGCGGCGGCCGCCCCGACATGGCCCAGGGCGGCGGCCCCGACGGCAGCAACGCGGCCGCGGCGCTTGCGGCGGCAAAGGCCGTGCTGGCGGGCTGAGCAGCGACCGGCACGTGAACACCGCCGGGATGAACTCGCTTTACCGTTCGCGCAGCCGGCTTGCCTTCAGGCGCGGGGGCACGGCAAGATCGCCGTCGGCCATGATCTGCATGCGAAACTGATCGCGCTTTTCGTGGATCGAGGCGATGACCGGGCCCATCGGCACGCCCAGGTCCACCAGCACCGCCTCGGACAGCTGCAGCGAGCTTTCCAGCGTTTCGGGCACCGCGTGGCTTGCCCCGGCGCGATAGAGCTGGGCGGCATGATCGGGATCGCGGGCGCGGACGATGATCGGCACGTCGGGCGCCAGCGCGCGCAGCCGGCGCACGATGCGCAGCGCCAGCACCGGCTCGTCCATAGTCACGATGACGGCGCTCGCGTCAGCCAGATTGAGCCGGTCGATCACCGCCGCACTGCCGATATTGCCGAACAGCACGGGCAGGCCCGCGGCGCGCGCGGCGCGTACCACCCCCGGCTCCGCATCCAGCGCCAGGTAGGGGCGGCCGTGTTCGGCCAGCATTTCGCCGATCAGGCGGCCCACCCGGCCGAAACCGAGGATGACCGTGCGGCGGCCCGTCGGCTCTTCCACGGCAAAAGCGTTCTCCTCGCCGCCCTGCCGCCGCACGCGGCCCGCGCTCATCTGCCCCAGACTGGCCAGCAGCGGCGTGATCGTCAGGCCGATCGCGGTCACGATCTGCCAGAATTGCGCGGTCGCCGGCTGGATAAGCTGCGCCTGCGCGGCCGTACCCAGCACAATCAGCGTGGTTTCCGAAGGGCTCGACATGAGGATGCCGGTTTCCAGCGCCGTGGCGCGTTCCTTGCCCCAGAACAGCAGCAGCAGGCCGGTGACCATCGCTTTGGCTGTCACCACGCCCAGCACGCCCAGCGCCAGGGCGGCAAAATCGCTCGCCAGCACGCGCAGATCGATGCTCATCCCCACGGTGATCAGGAATACGCCCAGCGCCAGGCCTTTGAACGGCTTGGTGATCGCTTCCACTTCGGTATGGTATTCGGTTTCCGCGATCAGCAGGCCTGCCAGAAGCGCGCCCATGATGGGCGAAAGGCCGACCGCGCCCGTGGCCAGCGCCGCGACGATCACCACCAGCAGGCTGGCCGCGAGAAACAGTTCCGGGCTCTTGGTCTTGGCCGCCTGGGCGAACAGCGGCGGCAGGCCGAACCGGCCCAGAACCAGCAGAGCCACGATCACCACCGCGCCTTTGCCCAGCGTTTCGACCACACCGGGCGCGTCGGCGACGGCTGCCGGACCCATGGCTCCCAGCAGAAAGATGATGGGCA
This sequence comes from Novosphingobium sp. DS6-6, assembly GCF_057784975.1. NCBI lineage: Bacteria > Pseudomonadati > Pseudomonadota > Alphaproteobacteria > Sphingomonadales > Sphingomonadaceae > Novosphingobium > Novosphingobium sp. DS6-6. The sequence goes on from NZ_JBYNTS010000012.1 coordinate 32,927, forward strand.
CCAGCGCGATATCTTCGAACAGCAGCATCGACAGGGCCGCGCGCCCCACCGGCCCCTGCGTTCCGGAAATGGGCAGCACCAGCGCCGTGGACGAAAGCGCCAGAGCGAGGCCCAGCCCCAGCGCGCCGGTAACCGGTTGGCCCAGCATCATCAGGCCCAGCGCGATCAGCAGGGCCGAACCGGCCAGTTCCATTGCCCCCAAGCCGAATACCAGCCGCCGCATCGCCCACAGGCGGTTGAACGACAGTTTCAGGCCGATCTCGAACAGCAGCAGGATGATGCCGAATTCGGCGAAGGGCTCTATCGCATGGGGGTTGGATATCGTGACGTAATGCAGCCAGGGCACGTCCCGCGCCAGCGAGCCCAGGCCATAGGGTCCGACCAGCAGGCCCACCACGATGAAGCCGATGATCGGGGTAATGCGGAACCGGGCGAAGGCGGGAATGACGATGCCCGCCGCGCCCAGGATCACCAGGGCGTCGGACAGGGCGGAAGTCGGAACGAGTTGGCCAGCCATGCGCGGCAGGCTAGGCGGCGTGGACGAATTCCGCAACGCCACGGCTGGAAGCAGAAACCGCCAGTTCAAGGAGGTAAGGCCAGCGCAATATCGGGAATATTGCGCGCCGAGCCGACGCCGAAATGGCGGTTTCTGGTCCAGCCCCGCAGGGATTGCCCTGCAAGAGGCCCTGGCTGCGTCGCTTGGCCTTGCAAGAGGCTCACTCTTGCTTCGTCCTCGCGCCTCGCCAGGGCCTCTTACAGGGCAACCGTGGCGTTGCGGAATTTGTCCACGCCGCCTTAGGGAATGGTGTCGCGCTTGGCCCCCCGTACGTCGCCCCGGGGCGTGGCCAGGGCAGAGCCGTCGTCAGACGGCCGGCGCGGCCATGTCTGTCGCGTCAAACCGGCGGGCGGCGAGATCTTCGGGCGCAATCCAGAACTGCAGCACGTGGTCGCCCAGGTGATGGCCCAGGGCCTCGTCCGCCGAAAGTTCGAGCAGCAGCAACTGGCGCTGCGCGCGGGGTGACTGGTCGGCTTCGGTTTCCGACGGCGCGGCCAGGAGGCGGTCGGGCACGCGGGCGTGAACGCGGGCCGCGGTACGCACGGCCAGCGCATGGCGATAGGCAAGGCGCGCCACCAGGTCGCTGGGAAACGTCGCAATGCTGGCGGGCAGGGCGTGAAGCGTGGTTTCCACCGCGGCGACGCAGCCGCCGGGCGCAACCAGCCGGGCGAGCGGCGCATAGCCTGAAAACCATTGCCAGAAAGCATGGCGCACTGCGTCAGTCACGTCGGCAAAGGCAGGCTTGGTACGGGCGAGGGCATGCCATTCGCCGCACTCGCTTTCGATCCGGGACAGCAGCGCGCGCCGGGCGTCGTCGTCGCGTTCGGGCCAGAGCAGGCGGGCGGCCGCCGGTGTGGTGCGCCCCGCCTCGCGCAGCAGCATGGCGGCCAGCGTCTGGATCGCCAGCCAATCGTGGGGAAAGCCTGGCCATGGCCGCGCCATCATCCCGGTGTCGTCCGCGTTGAAATCGTTGGGAGAAAGCGCATAGACCGCCAGCGGCGAGCCCTGCGCGGCGAGCAGGGCATCGGCGGCAGGCCCTTCCGGCCAGGTGCTGCCCGTGGCCTCCAGCGCGGGCGAGGCGGCCGGCAGTTCGATCAGCGTCGGCACGAAGGGCCAGCGCGGCAACACTTGCGGGGCATCGACGGGATCGATCGCCCAGGGCCATGCGACCGTGGCCAGATCGGCATGGGCGGGGGGAAGATCGCCTGGCGGATCGGCGTCGCCCCACGGGGCTTCCTCGATCGCGTCGAGCCAGAGCACCCGCCCGTCGGGCACCGGGCCTCGCCCGGGCGTGGCCGAAAGATCGGCAAAGAACAGCAGCGCGCCGCTTTCGGGCAGAAGGCCCAGCCCGGCGCGCGCGGGCACGGCGGCGCAATCCACCTGCAACAGGAAATGCAGCGGCAGGCCGGTCTGTGCCGATCGCGGCCAATCGAACGGCCCGGGCGTCGACGGGACGCCGCCGTAGAAGCTGCGGGTGCCTTCGACCGGCGGCGGGAAAATCTGTCGGAATACAACCGCCTGGCGCAAGGCCCGCGCGATGACCGACGGCGTCGCCGGCACAGAAGCCAGGCCAGCAGCGGCGTCAGAGGCGATGGCAGCTTGTGGCGCGGTCTGTAGCGCGGTCCGTGCCGCCTCGGCTTCCTGTGCGGCGGTGACGAAGGCGGGCAGGCTGGGCTCTTGATCGTCTTCCGCGGCAAGCCGGCTTTCCGGGCGGGCGCTGCCGGGGCCGAAGTTGCGGCGGCGCGTCTGCCCGCTCGGCACTGGCGCCTCGGCCGTTTCGGCGGCGGTATCGCCCGTCGCCCGGCGTTGGCGCATGATCAGCAGCACCAGAAGGGTGCCGAGTGCTGCCACCACGGCAAGCCCGATTATCGCCGGCACTACCAAGCCTTGCATGCCACCCCCTAAGCCCCGGCCCCTAGCTCCGGTGCTGCCCCGTGCAACCCCGTCGGTTTCTGCTTGCCGGTTCGCATGCCAAAAGAAAAGGCCCCGGCAAGCGCCGGAGCCTTTCTTTTTCATGCAAAATGGCGCGGGTTCAGGCCCAGGCGGCCATTTCCTTTTCCAGGTTTTCGACAATCGCTTCGAAAAACTTTTCGGTGGTCATCCACGGCTGGTCCGGACCGATCAGAATGGCAAGGTCCTTGGTCATCTTGCCGCTTTCCACGGTTTCGACGCACACGCGTTCAAGCGTTTCGGCAAAACGCACCACATCGGGCGTTTCGTCGAACTTGCCACGATACATGAGGCCGCGCGTCCAGGCGAAAATCGACGCGATCGGGTTGGTGCTCGTGGCCTTGCCCTGCTGGTGCTGGCGATAGTGGCGCGTCACCGTGCCATGCGCCGCTTCGGCTTCGACCGTCTTGCCATCGGGCGTCATCAGCACCGACGTCATCAGGCCCAGCGAGCCGAAGCCCTGCGCCACGGTGTCGGACTGCACGTCGCCGTCATAGTTCTTGCAGGCCCAGACGAACTTGCCCGACCACTTGAGTGCCGAGGCGACCATGTCGTCGATCAGGCGGTGCTGATATTCGATGCCGGCGGCGGCGAACTTTTCCTTGAAGCCTTCGGTGTCGAACACTTCCTGGAACAGGTCCTTGAAGCGGCCGTCATAGGCCTTGAGAATGGTATTCTTGGTCGACAGATAGACCGGCCAGCCCAGGCCAAGGCCATAATTGAAGCTGGCCCGCGCGAAATCGCGGATCGAATCGTCGAGGTTGTACATCGCCATGGCGACGCCCGGCGAGGGGAAATCGAACACGTCGAGATCGATCGATTCGCCGTTGGCCCCGTCGAACACCAGGCGCAGCTTGCCCGGGCCGGGGATCAGCGTGTCCGTGGCGCGATACTGGTCGCCAAAAGCGTGGCGGCCGACCACGATCGGATCGGTCCAGCCGGGCACCAGGCGGGGCACGTTCTGGATCACGATCGGCTCGCGGAACACCACGCCGCCCAGGATGTTGCGGATCGTGCCGTTGGGTGACTTCCACATCTTCTTGAGGCCGAACTCTTCCACGCGGGCTTCGTCCGGGGTGATCGTGGCGCACTTCACGCCCACGCCGTACTGCTTGATGGCATTGGCCGAATCGATCGTGATCTGGTCGCCGGTCTCGTCGCGCTTTTCGACGGAAAGATCGTAATACTTCAGATCGACATCCAGGTAAGGCAGGATCAGACGTTCGCGAATCCATTCCCAGATGATGCGGGTCATCTCGTCGCCGTCGATCTCGACGATCGGGTTCTTCACCTTGATCTTCGCCATAGCCGTTCCGTTGCCTTGCCTGGGGAGTTGAACTTATCGCCCCCTTAGCAGGTGCGGAACGGTGTGCAAGCACACGTCCGGTGATTCTTCGGCAGGCCCGGCGCTTCGGGCAAAAGGCCGGTGACGTGCCGATGTTGCGGACATGAAAAAGCCCCGCCGGGGCGAGGCTAGATCAAGGTCTGTCGATGGTGGGCGTAGCAAGGATTGAACTTGCGACCCCTACGATGTCAACATAGTGCTCTACCACTGAGCTATACGCCCGGCACCATCGAAAACCGCCGCGTCTCGACGCGTCGGGAGCGACCCACTACCTTTGCCGCCATGCCTTGGCAAGGGGGCAAATGGGAGGATCACGCAACGTTGGCAAAGATGCGGTCCACCTCCATGACCAGGTCGCGCAGGTGGAACGGCTTGGACAGGACGCGGGCCTGCGGCGCTTCGCGATTGGCTTTCAGAGTCACCGCGGCAAAGCCGGTGATGAACATAACTTTGGTGGCCGGGCTGATCTCGCTGCACCGCTGCGCCAGTTCGATCCCGTCCATTTCGGGCATGACGATATCCGAAAGCAGCAGGTCGAACTGTTCGCGTTCCAGAAGGGGCACGGCCTGCGTGCCGCGGTCGACCGCGATCACGCTGTAACCGGCGTTTTCCAGCGCGCGCGCCAGATAAGTGCGCATGGCCTCTTCGTCTTCAGCCAGCAGGATGCGGATCATCTTACCCTTTTGATTTTCCATGTCGTTTTCCAGATGCGCCCGGCACCCGCGCAGCGCCGTGCCCGGCAAGGCGCATCGCCGGGGGGTCTCTATAACGCCCCACGGGTTAACAATCTCAGGCCGGCGCCGTCTGCCCGGCCGATGGTGTGTTCGGCCAAGGTTGCGGCAGGACCGGCGCCGGCCAGGTTTTGACAGAACCGCCAAAGCATTGCAGCCATTGAGCATGGATGCAACCGATCGCCCCGCCATTGATTCGTGCCATGATGGGGCAGGGGGCAGGATCACCGGCGCGGACGATCTTTGCCATGGCGAAGGGGGCACGATCCCCGGCGGCGACGGGCCAGCCTTCGTGTCGCAACGCCCACGGGCCGCGCCCGTCCCGATCGTGCTGGCCGTGCCCCATGCGGGTCGCGCTTATCCGCCAGGCGTCCTTGCCGCCATGCGACACCCGGCCCAGGCCGCGCGGCGGCTGGAGGATCGTCTGGTCGATCTGGTGGCTCGTGCCGTATGCCGCCAGACCGGTGCCGCGCTGCTGATCGCGCGGGCGCCGCGCGCGATGATCGATCTCAACCGCGCGCCCGACGATCTCGATCGCGACATGATCGTGCCCGATCCGTCTCTGAATGGATTTCCGCTGCCGCCGCGCGGGCCACAGCCGGCGTCTCGCGCGCGCAGCGGCCTGGGGCTGGTGCCGCGCCGCCTTGCGGGCCTGGGCGAAATCTGGCGCCAGCGCACCCCGGCTGCGGATATTCATTCCCGGATCGCGAGCATCCATGCGCCTTACCATCAGGCCTTGTCGGATATCCTGGCGGATCTGGCCGCCCGATGGGGCGCAGCCCTGTTGATCGATCTTCATTCCATGCCGCCGCTGTCGCGGCACGAAGAGGGGGAACCGCCGCCGACCTACGTTTTGGGCGATCGCTTCGGCGCGGCCTGTGCCGGCACGTTGATGGCCGCCGCCTTTGCCCATCTGGCGGCAACGGGGGCACGCGCGGCCCATAACCGGCCCTATGCCGGCGGCTATGGCCTGGAACGGCAGGCCCGGCGCGAGTCGGGCATTCACGCCGTACAGGTGGAGATCGACCGCAGTGCCTATCTGGATGCCGATCTGGCCGAACCGGGCGAAGGGCTGGCCGACGTGGTCGACACGATGACCGGCCTGGTGCGCGTGCTGGCGCAGGAAGTGGCCGCCCTGGGGCAGGCCGCGCATCGCTGGCCCCGGGCTGCGGAATGAATGCCGCTGGGGTAAAAGCGGGCTGGGGGAAAAAAGCGGGCTGGCCTCGACAGGCCGCTTGCCCATGAAAAAACCACCTGGAGACAAGCTCCAGGTGGCCAAGGTTCAGGGAGGAGGTGCACCAGGTGCACCAATCAGACCGGGCCATGAGGGGAGCGCCGGCCTGATGTGAGGAAGATAGGCAACACTCCGGCGCCATGCAAGAGGGTTGGCGCAGAAATTAATTGCATTCTCGGGGCGTTGTTGTTTCTTTCTACGCCCTTTGCCGGGTACCGAATACACCCGCCGTTAAGTATCGAAACTTTCAAGTAGCGAATCGGGGCATGATTCGCTGGCCGCCCAGGCAGCGGTTCTGACCATGCCGGTTCGCCCGGCGCGGGCGGCCCGGCCGTTCGGGTCAGATCGCCGGAGCGGGCATGGCAACGGGCGCCTTGCCCTGTTGTGCCTGGATGCCGAAGATCGTGCTCATCAGATCGAGCGAGAAGATGTGGGCATAGACCAGCGGCAGCAGGCCGCTTTGCGCCCAGCCGCGCAGTACGTCGCCCCGGGTCTCGCGCAGCTTCTCCTGGTTCACCATCTGGAACCCGCGATAGATGAATGGCTGCTCCACGCCGGTCTGCTGAATGGCCACTTCGCCTTCCATCAGCAGGCTGTGCTTGCGCAGTTCGTCGATGAAAGCCTGGGTGCGCTGGCCGGCCTGTTCGAACTGCTCGCAGAACTGCAGCGCCTGCTTGGTCGCCTCGCTGGGCTGGTCGCCGTCGAACAGGGCCTCGCCATCGTCGAATTCGCCGACCAGGCCACTCGACGGATCGAAGCACAGCGACAAGTCGTCGCTATCGGGCGAAAGCTTGGCAAGCATGAAGGGATAGCGGCGGGCATAGGCGGGCAGATAGATCGGCTGCTCCACTTTGCCCTCGGCGCTGACGAAAACGTTGACGCCCTCGTTAAGGCCCATCAGTGCCAGCGGCACGGGATTGTCGCCCGAGGCGAAAATGATCGGGAAATGGCGCGCGGCCTGCGGAAACTCCTCCACTGTCAACGGCACGGCGTGCTGGCCGATCAGCCAGGGGGCGGACTCGGCGCCCCGGGCGCGCCACGTGGCGTGATCGCGCGTGTTGAGCGGCATGAGGTCGTTATAGAACAGGGGCAGGTTGGCTTGCGGCGCGCTGGCCATTCAATCTCTCCGAAAAACGATAAGCGCCCGTGGTTGACCCGTAGTTGGAACGGGCGCCGCGAGCGGCATAGGCTTTAGCGGTTGCAGTGACAAGCGCGCGCAACCACCGATCGCGCGCAATCTTCGCCCGCCGCAACCGGTTTTCAGACAAGCTTGCCCGGGTTCATCAGGCCCTGCGGATCGAGCGCCTGTTTCACCTGGCGCAGGATGGCCAGCGCCACCGGATCGCCCAGCCGCGCGAGTTCGTCGCGCTTCAACTGGCCGATGCCGTGTTCGGCCGAAATCGATCCGCCCCATGCGGCAACCATGTCGTGCACCTGGCGGCTGATCGCCTTGCCATCGCCCGCTTCCCAAGCGCCGGGTTCGGCGCCTGCGGGCGCGATCACGTGGAAATGGATGTTGCCATCGCCCAGATGGCCGAAGCCCACCGCCCGGGTGCCGGGCCACTGCGCTTCGAGCAGGGGCACTGCTTCCTCGACGAAGGCGGGCATCCTGTCCACCGGCACGCTGATATCGTGCTGCACGGCCGGGCCCAGCGCGCGTTCGGCGGGCGCGATGCTTTCGCGCAGGTTCCAGAATGCTTCCGCCTGGGTTTCACTGGCCGCCATCGTGGCATCGTCGATCAGGCCGGCTTCGAACGCCTCTTCCAGCACGCGCTGCGCCGTTTCGGGCAGGCGTTCGGCGCCATCGGCATCGGCGACCAGTTCGATCAGCACGTGCCAGGCATGCTCGTCGGCCAGCGGCTGGCGAGCGCCGGGCAGATAAGCGCGCACCGCATCGAGGCTGTGCTGGGGCATCACTTCGAAGCCCTCCAGCGCCGGTCCGGCCAGGCGTTCGGCCAGAAGCAGCAGCGCGCGTGCCTGTCCCAGGCCTTGCGTGCCGGCCCACAGCACTTCGCGCGCGGACACGGCCGGTTCCAGCTTGAGCGTGGCGGCAGTGACTACCCCGAGCGTGCCTTCGGATCCGATCAGCAGCTGCTTGAGATCGAAGCCGCGGTTGTCTTTCTTGAGCGGCACCAGTTGGTTGAACACGCTGCCATCGGGCATCACCGCTTCCAGCCCCAGCACCAGCGCGCGCATCGAACCGTGGCGCAGCACCTGGGTGCCCCCGGCGTTGGTGGCGATCAGGCCCCCCACCGTTGCCGAGCCCTTGCCGCCCAGCGACAGGGGAAAACGCAGACCCTTGGCCTCGGCCGCTTCGTGCAGAACCTGCAGGATCACGCCCGCTTCGCACGTCGCGCTGCGGCTTTCGGCATCGACACGGCGGATCGCGTTCATCCGGCGCAGCGACAGCAGCACGGCATGGCCGCTTGCGTCCGGCGTCGCCCCGCCCGACATGCCGCTGTTGCCGCCCTGGGGCACGATCGGCACGCCATGCGCGGCGCACAGCCGCACCAGCGCCGCCACCTCCTCGGTGTTGGCGGGCGAAGCCATGCCCACAGCGCGCCCGGTAAAACGCTGGCGCCAGTCTGTCAGCCAGGGCGCGATGGCATCGGCGTCGATGGTAAAGCCCTTGCTGCCCAGAAGGGCGGAGGCGGCTTCCAGAAACGGCGCGACATCCGCGCGCGGCGCTAGCGTTTCGATCATGGTCTCCGGGCTACCCCTCTGCGCGCGCCGCAGCAATTCCTTTTTCTCGTTTTGCGCATCGCTCGGGTTAAGGCATTGTTCAAGCACCGCTTGAGAAAAACGCCGATAGCCGTTCGGGCTGGGCATCCCGGGAGATGCCGGGCCACGGACATGAGGGACTCTACAGTTGCCGAATTGCTGATGCCTGGTCTGGTCCATCCTCTCGTGGCCATGGCGGCGCTTGCAAGCGCCGCCTTCGGGCCTGCTGCCGTGCCTTTTGCGCCGGTGGCGGAAGCCGTGCCGGGGGCCAGCCTGCCGCAGGCGCTGCGCGACGAAACGAACGGTCCGACCACTGCTGCCGCGCCCGGCCTGAGCTCTGGACTGAGTCCCGGACCGGGCGACGGGGCGGATGCTGGCGGGGCCGTTGTAACGGAACAGCCGTGGGGCCAGGTGCGGATCGAACAGCGCCTGATCATCCGCATCACGCCCGGCGTGGGGCGCGACATGCCGCCGCCCCCGCCCATGGCCCAGCCCACGCTGCTTTCGCGCGGCCGGCGCGGCAGCGGTTCGTGCGTGGCGCTGGGCGGGATTGCCGCGATCGGGCCATCGGCGTCTGACGGGCAGATCGTGCTGCTGCTGCGCGATCGCCGCCAGGTTCTGGCCAGCCTGGAAAAATCGTGCAGCGCCCGTGATTTCTACGTCGGCTTTTATGCCGAACGCAGCGGCGATGGCATGCTGTGCGCCGGGCGCGACACGATCCATTCGCGCGCCGGCGCCACTTGCGGAATCACCCGCATCGAGGAAATGCAGCGTTAGCGATGATCGTCCGCGCCTTTCCTTGACTTTCCGATGCGTTTCGGCATAGCGGGCGCTTGTTGACTAACGGGCCATGGCCGGCCCGGCCCGGTGGCTGCGACCGATGGCGGCGGCGCGTACAGGGCGCCGCGCTGCCGGACGCGTGGCCGCCCTGCTTTCGGAACATTGCATGAAATTTGCCGATCTCGGCCTCTCTGATGAATTGCTAAGGTCGGTAATCGACGCCGGCTATGACGAGCCGACTCCGATCCAGGCCCAGGCCATCCCTTCGGTGCTGATGATGCGCGACATCATCGGCATTGCCCAGACCGGCACGGGCAAGACGGCCGGCTTCGTGCTGCCGATGATCGACATCCTGGCCCACGGCCGGCGCCGTGCCCTGATGCCGCGCTCGCTGATTCTCGAGCCGACCCGTGAACTGGCCGCCCAGGTGGCGGAGAATTTCGAGAAATACGGCAAGAACCACGATCTCAAGATGGCGCTGCTGATCGGCGGGGTGCAGATGGGAGACCAGGTCAAGGCCTTGCAGGACGGCGTCGACGTGCTGATCGCCACGCCCGGCCGCCTGATGGACCTGTTCGAGCGGGGCAAGATCCTGCTCACCGGCTGCGAACTGCTGGTCATCGACGAGGCGGATCGCATGCTCGACATGGGTTTCATTCCCGATATCGAGCATATCTGCTCCAAGCTGCCGGCCCAGCGCCAGACTCTGTTGTTTTCGGCAACGATGCCGCCGCCGATCAAGAAGCTGGCCGATCGCTTTCTGACCAATCCCAAGTCGATCGAGGTGGCGCGCCCGGCCAGCACCAATATCAATATCGCCCAGCACAAGGTGAAAGTGGCGGCCCGCGCCAAGCGCGAGACGCTGCGCCACCTGCTGCGGACCGACAACGTTTCCACCGCGATCGTCTTCTGCAATCGCAAGACCACTGTGCGCGAGCTGGCCAAGAGCCTGAAACAGCATGGCTTTGCCGCCGGGGAAATTCATGGTGACATGGATCAGCCGGCGCGGCTGGCCGAATTGCAGAAGTTCAAGGACGGCGCGATCAACATTCTCGTCGCGTCCGATGTCGCGGCGCGCGGGCTTGACGTCAAAGGCGTAAGCCATGTGTTCAACTTCGATACGCCCTGGCATCCTGACGACTATGTCCACCGCATCGGCCGCACGGGCCGGGGCGGCGCCACCGGGCGTGCGTTCACGCTGGTCAGCCCGGAAGATGCCGAAGCGATCGAGAACGTCGAAAAGCTGACCGGCAGCCCGATCCCGGTCATGGCGCTGGATACGGGGGCCGAAGAACCGGCCGAACGGCCGGTGCGCAAGACCCGTGAAAGACCGGCAAGGGCCGAAAAGGCCCCCGGCGGGAAAACCGGGCGCCGCCGGAAAGACGAGGCGGCCGACCCGCTCATCGACTCTGCCCCTCCTGAACCCGCGGCCCGCGTTCAGGCGCCGCGTGATTCCGCCCGTCGCCGCGATCACCAGGCCGAGCCGCCTTCCGCGCCCGGCGAATGGAACGGTCCGGTTCCCGCGTTCCTGCACGTGTCGGCGCTGTAAAGGGCGGCAGCCGGGCGGGAAAAATATCCGGCGTTCATCAAGCTGTCATCTCATGATGGCGGGAGAAGGGCAGGGCGCCGCACGGGCGGCGTTCGTTCTCTGCAGGATGTCCGCCATGCAATTCCATCGCCGCCAGATCATCAAGACCGCCATGCTCGGCACCGGCGCGCTGCTCCTGCCCGATTGGGGCCGCGCGGCCGATCTGCTTGCCGCACGGGGTTTCACGCATAGCGTGGCGAGCGGCGAGCCGGGTGCGCACGACATCCTGCTATGGACGCGCTATGTCCCGGCCGATGGTGGCCTGGCCGACGTGGCGGTGGAACTTTCGGAAAGCGCAGACTTCGTGCATCCCATTGCCGGCGGCGCGATGCAGACCGGCCCCTGGCGGGATCACACGGTCAAGATCGTCGCCACCGGCCTTGCCCCGGCACGCACCTATTTCTATCGTTTCATCGCGCCCGATGGCACAAGATCGCCGGTCGGCCGCACGCGCACCCTGCCGGCCGACGGGCAGCAGCCGTGGCGCGCGGCGGTGTTTTCCTGCTCCAACCTGGGCTTCGGCTGGTTCAACGCCTATGCCCATGCGGTCCAGGCCGATGCGTTCGACTGCACCATTCACCTGGGCGACTATTTCTATGAATATGCACCGGGTCTCTATCCGGAGCCCAAGGATACCCTGGCCGGGCGCGTCATGCTGCCCAATGCCAATACCGTGCACGTTGCCGATTACCGCCTGCGCTATGCCAGCTATCGCGCCGATCCCGATCTTCAGGCGCTGCATGCCCGCTATCCGATGATCGCGCAGTGGGACGATCACGAAAGCGCCAACGACAGCTGGGCCGGCGGGGCAGAGCACCATGATCCGGCTGCCGAAGGCGATTGGGGCGCGCGCAAGGAGGCCGCGATGCAGGTCTACCGCGAATGGATGCCGGTGAGCGAAGCGCCCTGGAAAGCCTATGACATCGGTGGCCTTGCCACGCTTTTCCGCACTGAAACCCGCCTGCTTGGCCGCACCCGCCAGCCCGACGTGAGCCCGCTGTTCAAGGCGGCCGATCCGCTGGCCGCGCTCAAGGCCTTTCATGACGGCGCCTGGCAGGATCCCGCCGCCACGATGCTGGGCAGCGAGCAGGAAGCCTGGCTGGCGGGCGCCATGCAGGCCTCCGTCAGGAGCGGGCGGCCCTGGCAGATCGTGGGCTTCGGCACGATCATGGGCGAAACGGCGATGCCCGCCAGCGCGCGCGATTGGGTGCGCGGCGGCTCGGCGGAAGCGACGCGGTTTGTGGAAACCGGGATCCTTGCCGCTCAGGCGGGCCTGCCGTTCAACTATGACAGCTGGGGCGGCTATCCCGCCGCGCGCGCCCGCTTCCTGCGCAATGCCCAGGCGATGGGCGGCAATACCGTGGTCATCTCGGGCGACAGCCACAATGCCTGGGCCTATAACCTGCGCCAGGACGGCAAGGCGGCAGCGGTGGAATTCGCCGGCCAGTCGGTCACCTCGCCCGGCTTCGAGCACGACGTGGCGGTGGCGCCGCAGACGCTGGCAGCGGGGCTGGTGTCGGGCAATCCCGAGCTTGCCTGGTGCGACACCGCGCGGCGGGGCTACATGGCGCTGACGGTCAGCGCCCAGGCCGTGAGCAACGCGTGGGTCATGCTCGATACCATCGCCCAGCGCAGCACGGCGGCGCGTGTCGGCCATCGCGCCACGGTGCGGCTGGGCCGCCGCGCGCTCGACACCTGATCCGCCTGATCCGCGCCGGTGCCGCCGGGCATTGCCATGGCGGCACCAGATCAGGGCGGGACGGGTTCAGGCGGGCCTGACGAAACTGTCGATCACGCGCTTCTCGCCGGCCGTATCGAAATGAATTTCCAGCTTGTTGCCTTCCTGGCGGGCCACGACGCCGTAACCGAACTTGTCGTGAAACACCCGCGCGCCCACGGCCAGATCGCCGCGCGGGGTGCCGGCAAAACTGGCCGCACTGCGGGTGTTTTCGGCAATCCGGCGCGGTTTGGGGTCATAGAGCTGGGCCGCCGCGCGCTGCCAGCCGGGGCCGCGCGCGCTGGCTTTCACCGGGTTGGCGCGGGCCACTTCGGCAAAGGGATCGCTCACCTCGCTCCAGCTGGCGCGCCACATCGAAGCGCCGCCCGACAGCGTGGTTTCCTGCTCGATGTGCTCGACCGGCAGTTCGGCAATGAAGCGCGAGGGGATCGCGCTGGTCCACTGGCCATAGATGCGGCGGTTGGCGGCGTGCAGAATGGTGCAACGCCGCCGCGCCCGGGTGATCGCCACATAGGCCAGGCGGCGCTCTTCCTCCAGGCTTGCCAGCCCGCCTTCATCCAGCGCGCGTTGCGAGGGGAACACGCCTTCCTCCCAGCCGGGCAGGAACACCTGGTCGAATTCCAGTCCCTTGGCCGCGTGGATGGTCATGATCGTGACCTTCTCGTCGCTCGCGGCGGCTTCGTTGTCCATCACCAGGCTGACATGTTCCAGGAAATCGCCCAGCGTTTCATATTCTTCCATCGCGCGGACGAGTTCCGACAGATTTTCCAGGCGGCCGCTGGCCTCGGCCGTCCTTTCCGCCTGGAGCGCGGCGGTATAGCCGCTTTCGTCAAGGATGGTACGCGCCAGTTCGGCCGGAGACAGCGTGGCAACCTGATCGCGCCAGCGCAGAAAATCGCGCACCAGCGCCAGCAGGGTGTTGCGCGCCCGGGCTGGCAGTTCGTCGGTATCGGCGATTTCGTAAGCCGCGCGCAGCAGGGGCACCTGGGCGGCGCGGGCAAAGCGAAACAGCTTTTCCAGCGTCTTGTCGCCCAGGCCGCGCTTGGGCGTGTTGTAAATGCGTTCGAAGGCCAGATCGTCCGACGGCTGGCCCACCAGGCGCAGATAGGCCAGGGCATCGCGGATTTCCGCGCGCTCGTAAAAGCGGAAGCCGCCGACGATGCGGTAGGCCAGGCCGATCTGGATGAAGCGGTCTTCGAATTCGCGGGTCTGGAACTGCGCCCGCACGAGTATTGCCACCTGGTTCAGCCGGCAACCTTCGCGCTCGAGCCGTTCGATCTCTTCGCCCACGCGGCGGGCTTCCTCGGGCGCGTCCCACACGCCGATTACCCGCAGCTTGTCGCCGCCGTTGCGCTCGGTCCACAGCTGCTTGCCCAGCCGCTCGGCATTTTCGGCGATCAGGCCCGATGCCGCCCCCAGGATATGCGGCGTGGAGCGGTAGTTCTGTTCGAGCCGGATCACTTTCGCGCCGGGAAAATCCTTTTCAAAACGCAGGATGTTGGCCACTTCCGCCCCGCGCCAGGAATAGATTGACTGATCATCGTCACCCACCACGCAGATGTTCCGGCGCACCTGGGCCAGCAGCCGCAGCCACAGATACTGCACCGCGTTGGTATCCTGGTATTCGTCGACCATGATATAGCGGAAGCGGTCCTGCCATGCTTCCAGCACATCACGGTGCTGGCGGAAAATCGTCAGCATGTGCAGCAGAAGATCGCCGAAATCACAGGCGTTCAGTGTGCGCAGGCGATCCTGGTAGAGGCGATAGAAATGCGCGCCCCGCCCGTTGGCATAGGCTTCGTTCTCGCTGGCGTCGAGCGCGTCGGGGCCGAGCCCGCGATTCTTCCAGCGGTCGATCAGCCCGGCGAGCTGCTTGGCCGGCCAGCGCTTGTCATCGATGCCTTCAGCCTGGATCAGTTGTTTCAGCACGCGCAACTGATCGTCGGTATCGATAATGGTAAAGGCACCGGTCAGCCCGACCAGCTCGGCATGGCGGCGCAGCATCCTGGCCGCGATCGCATGGAACGTGCCCAGCCACGGCATGCCTTCCACCGCCGGGCCGATCAGATGGCCGACGCGCTCGCGCATTTCGCGGGCGGCCTTGTTGGTGAAGGTCACGCACAGGATCTGCGACGGCCAGGCCAGGCGCTGGCGCAACAGATGGGCCAGGCGCGCCGTCAGGGCGGCTGTTTTGCCCGTGCCTGCCCCGGCCAGCATCAGCACCGGGCCATCGGTGGTCTGCACCGCTTCGCGCTGGGGCGGGTTCAACCCGGAAAGCCATGCCGGCTCGGGCGGCGCGGCAGCGGAAGGAGGGGGCATGCTCGTCACTCTGGAACAAGTAGGGAACCTTGCGCGGGCACGCAAGGCGGGATTTCCCCCCGCCGACCGGCGACGTTGCCCGCCGGGGTTCCTGCCCGGGCGCGGTCATTCATCTTGCATACAGCAGGAAATCAACGGCTTGTCCCACAAACGGGGCAGCTCGTTCGGCTGGCCGACAGCGGGTCACATCTGGCCGATCACATGGAACGAAATCGGGGCGTTGGGCGTAACCAAAGCAAATTCTGATCTTGGGAACAGGAGAAAATTCCATGCGAAAGATCATGTCCATCAGCGTTCTTGCGCTGGCCGCCGCGTCCGTACCGGCCGCGCTTCATGCCCAGTCGACAGCCGCCACGCCCCCCGCGGCAGCAGGTGCGGCAACCGCAACGGCGCCGTCCGGCCCATTCACGATGACTACCGAACAAAAGAGCCAGTACGATGCCTGGCCGGCCGATCTCAAGGCCAAGTATGATGCCTGGCCTTCGGCCCAGCAGGAATACTTCTGGTCGCTCGACGTCGATCAGCAGAAGGGCTGGTGGGCAATGAACGACACCCAGCGCGGGCAGGTCTATGCGATGACGCCCGATCAGCGCGCGCAGATCTGGCCGTCGATCGTTGCCCAGGTCCAGGGCCGTGCGACGGCCTCGGCCGCCGGCAGCACCCCGCCGGCACCGGCCGCCGCCGGCACTGACGCGAGCGCAAGCGCGGGCGCCGGGACTGGCGCCAACGCTGGCGCGGCGGGCAGCATGGCCGCCAACGATGCGGCTGCACCCGCGCCCCAGTCGGGCATGGACCAGCAATCCGCGGGCATGAACGACAGCGCCTCGGCTACCGCTGCGACCAGCGGGGCGGGCCAGTATGCCACCAACGACAGCGGCAATGCGGCCACGCCCAAGAAGTATCCGGTGTGTTCGCGCACGGTTACCGACAACTGCCGCAACCGTGGCGGGGTCTGACCGTTAAGCCCCAAGGGTCGCAACGCCGTTTCCCTGCGCACGGGAAACGCGCAACGGGAAGGGGTGCCGGGCAGACCGGCACCCCTTTTTTCGCCAGCGCCCTTCTTGCCGCCAGAATGCAACCACCAGAATGCGGCCACCAGTGTGCAGCCACCAGTGTGCAGGGGGTGACAGTCTTCTTGACAAGCGCCGGCGCGGCGGGAACGTCGCTGGGGTGATGACCTTTGCCATGCACCCCGTTCGCCAGCACGCGCGCGTCCTTGTCGCCAGCCTCGTGGGCACGGCGGTGGAATTCTACGATTTCTACATCTATGCGACTGCCGCGGCGCTGGTGATCGGGCCGCTGTTCTTTCCGGCGCAAGCGCCCGAAGCGCAGGTCCTGCTCTCGTTCATGACCTTTGGCCTGGCGTTCGTGGCGCGGCCCGTGGGGGCAATCGCCTTTGGCCATTTCGGAGACCGGGTCGGGCGCAAATCCACTTTGGTGGCCAGCCTCATGCTGATGGGTGGATCGACGCTGCTGATCGCTTTCCTGCCGACTTATGCGATGGCCGGTGCCTGGGCGCCCGCGCTGCTGTGCCTGCTCCGCTTTGGCCAGGGCCTTGGCCTGGGTGGGGAATGGGGCGGCGCATCGCTGCTGGCGGTCGAGAACGCACCGCCTGGATGGGAAGCGCGTTTCGGCGCGGCACCGCAGCTGGGCGCGCCGTTGGGTTTCCTGTTTGCAAACGGGCTGTTTCTGATTCTGGGAATTGCCCTGCCCGAAGCGGCCTTTGCCAGCTGGGGTTGGCGCGTGCCTTTCCTTGCCAGCGCGCTTCTGGTGGGGCTGGGCCTGTGGGTGCGCCTGAAGATCGGGGAAACCGCCGCCTTCGCCCGCGCGCTCGAGGCGGCGCCGCCGCCAAGGGTGCCGGTCGGGCGCCTGCTGGTCGATCACCCCGGCGCCGTCGCGGCAGGCATTGCCGGCGTGGTGGCCTGCTTTGCCATCTTCTACCTTGCCACCACGTTTGCCCTGTCGTTCGCCACCACCAGACTGGGCTATGCCAAGCAGGAATTCCTGGCCGTGCAACTGGGGGCCAATGTCTTCCTCGCCGCGGGGATCGCCTTCGCCGGCTGGTGGGCCGACAAACGGGGCGCGGCCGCCGTCCTGCGCGTGGGCGCCGCACTGACGGCGCTGGTCGGCCTGGTCTTCGGGCTGGGCCTGGGGTCGGGCTATCTGCCGGTGGTCTTTGCCACCCTGGCGCTCGCCCTGTTCGTGATGGGGCTGGTCTATGGCCCGCTCGGCGCGTGGCTGCCCACGCTCTATGCCGTGCCCGTGCGCTATACCGGCATTTCCATCGCGTTCAACGCGGGCGGGATCATCGGCGGGGCGTTGGCGCCCTTTGCCGCGCAGGCGCTGGCCTTGCGCGGCGGAACGGCCAGCGTCGGCCTGTTCCTGACGGTAGCCGGGGCCGTCACACTGGCAGGGGTGATCCTGGCGCCCAGGCCGGCCCCGCGCTGACGCGCCTGGTGTCAGCCCCTGGTTTTGAGGCGCAGCAGAGTCAGCCGCGCCTTGCCCACCTTGCGTTCGCTCTCCACCTCGCAGGCCTTGATCTGCGGCACTTCGTCGGCATGGGTTTCAAGGCTGACCCACGTGCCCGCGCCGATCCAGCCCAGCCGCACCAGCTTGTCCACCGCCACCGCGCCCGCGCCGGTGCCATAGGGCGGATCGAGCAGGATCAGGTCCAGCGGTTCCCTGACCGGCCCCAGCGATAGCACCGAAGCGGCGCGCACGTCGGCCTGCGCCTGTGCCCGGAACGCGGCCAGGTTGGCCCGGATCGCGCGCACTGCGGCGGCATCCTGCTCGACGAACAGGCAATGCGCCGCCCCGCGCGACAGGGCTTCCAGCCCCAGCGCGCCCGATCCGGCAAACAGATCGGCCACTTTGAGCCCGTCGAAACTGCCCAGCCGGCTGGTCAGCATCGAAAACAGCGTTTCGCGCGTGCGGTCAGAAGTTGGGCGGGTCGTCTCGCCGGCGGGCGCATTCAGCTTGCGGCCGCGCCATTGCCCGGAAATGATACGCATCCGTTCAATTTTCCGTCTTGAGCGGGGCAGACCCGATTTTCAGGGTCTTGCGAAAGCGCTCGACCAGGATCTGCGGCACTTCCTCGGCCCCGCCGCGCGGCAGGTCGGCCAGCTCGAACGGGCCATAGGCGGTGCGCAGCAGGCGCGAGACCTGCAGGCCGAGATGTTCGAGCACCCGGCGCACTTCGCGGTTCTTGCCTTCGGTGAGAGTCATTTCGATCCACTGGTTGCGGCCGGTGCGCCGCTCCATGTTGGCGTCGATCTGGCCATAGCGCACGCCGTCGATCTCGATCCCTTCGATCAGCTCTTCCAGCCGCGCCTGGGAGATGTCGCCAAAAGTGCGGGCGCGATAGGTGCGGGCGATGCCCATGGCGGGCAGTTCCAGCGCGCGCTTCAACTCGCCGTCGTTGGTCAGCAGCAGCAGGCCTTCGGTATTGAGGTCGAGCCGCCCTACCGGCATGACCCGGGGCGTCCCGGGGGGCAGGGCGTTGCGCAGCGCATTGTAGATCGTCGGTCGCCCCGCCGGATCGCGTTCCGCGGTAATCAGGCCGGCAGGCTTGTGGAAGCGGAACACCCGCGTCGGGGCCGCGGCCTCGACCGGTTTGCCGTCAACGCTCACACCTTTGAGATTCTTGAGAATCGTCGCAGGCGTGGTGACCGGTTGATCGTTCAGCCGCACGCGGCCTTCGGCGATCAGGCGCTCCACCTCGCGGCGCGAGGCCACGCCGGCGCGGGCCAGCAGCTTGGCGATGCGTTCGCCTTCGCGGCCCTCCTCGCGCGGCTGAGCGGGCACGGCCGTTGCCGGTTTCGCGCCGGGCCGGGGCGTGCGATTGGCGATCTTGAACGGACGGTCGCCCTGCGGCCGGCTGAGCGAGCGGGCCTGGGCCGCGCCGCTGGGGCGCTCATCGCCGCGCTTGGCAGCCGGTTTGGGGTGAAGCTTGCCTTCGATCTTGCCCTTGATCTTGCCGTCGCTCAGGGCCGGCTGGGGCTTGCTTCCCCCGCGCGGGGGCCGCTTGCCATCGGAAGGGGGCGTGCGCGCGGTCTTGTCGGAAGCGGCGGGCCGTCCCGGGCGGCCGCTCCTGCCTTTGGGGGGAAGTGTCATCGCCGGGGCAATAGACGATCGGCCCGTCCACCACAACCGTCACCCCGGGCTTGACCCGGGGTCTCGCTTGGTTTCTCGTGGCGCGAGACGGCTGCGGATATGGGATCGCGCCGGTCTGCCAGCGACGAAGAGGGAGCATCAGCACCGATGACCATGGCGCCCGCGCAACGCAATCTGTGGGTTTCGGTGCGACCTTATCTGGAGCGGGAGTCGCTGGCGGCGTTCTTCCTTGGCCTGTCATCAGGCTTTCCCTACTCGATGATCGGGGCAACCCTGGTCACCCGGTTGGCGCAGGACGGGATCGACAAGAAGACGGTGACGGCCTTCACGCTTGCCTTTCTGGTCTACAATCTCAAGGTTTTCTGGGCGTGGCTGGTCGATGGCGTGCATTTGCCGCTGCTGGGCAGGCTGGGTCAACGCGTCTCGTGGATGCTGCTGACGGGATCGCTGGTGATCGCGGCGGTCACCAATCTTGCGCTGGTCGATCCGGCGGCAGACCTTGGCGCCACGGTCCTGGCCGCGATTCTGGTGGGCGTGGCCGGGGCGACGTTCGATATCGTGATCGATGCCTATCGCATCGAGACGCTCAAGCCTTACCAGCTGGGCACGGGATCGGGCATGAGCCAGTACGGCTGGCGCATCGGCTCCGCCGGTGCCGGCGCACTGGCCCTGCTGATGGCGGCCCGATTCGGCTGGAGCGCGGCCTACCTGGCCTGTGCGCTGTTTGCGCTTCCGGCCATGCTGACCGCACTGATCCTGGGCGAGCCCGAACGGCACCGCGAACCGGCGGCGCGCAAGGGGGTGAGCGAGGTCGTGGCATCGCTGGTCGGCCCGTTTGGCGAGTTTTTCAGGCGCAACGGCGCTTGGCTGGTCCTGTTGTTCATTCTTGTCCACAAGGTGGGCGATACGCTGGCCAATCTCACGTTCCGCCTGCTCTTCGAAGACTTGCGGTTCACCAATGACGAAATCGCGATCTGGGACGTCGGCGTCGGTTTCTGGGCCTATCTCATCGGCGTGTTCCTGGGCGGCGTGGCCTATGCCCGGATGGGGCTCAAGCATTCCGTCCTGCTTGCGCTGGTGCTGATGGGCGTTTCCAACCTGTCGTTCGCGGCGCTGGCGGCGGCGGGCCATTCCAACCTGGGCCTGGCCAGCGCGATCGGCTTTGAAAACACCACTTCGGGCTATGGCGGCGTTGTCGTCATCGCGTATTTTTCCGCGCTGTGCGACTTGCGCTATACCGCTGCGCAATATGCGCTGATTTCAGCCGCCGCGAGCATTGTCGGCCGCTTCGTCACCGGCACCACCGCCGGCGCGTTCATCGAGAGCATGGGCTATGTGAATTTCTATCTCCTCACGACGGTGCTGGCGGTGCCCGGCATCGTCCTGTTCTGGTGGATGAGCCGCAGCGGGCTGGTCGATGCGGCGATCGGCACGGCGGGCGGCACGGCGGGCGAAGAAGCGCCGGAGGACAGGTTTTTGACCTGACCACTCAACCCGGCATTTCGCCATTCCGCCGCAAGACGTCGCCCGCGAGATAGAGCGAGCCGACGATCAGCACGTCCCCGCCGGGCGGCAAAGAAGCGAGCGCGGCCTGGACATCGGCGAAGCTGCGCACGGGCAGGTTGGTGTGCGCGGCAAAGTCTTCCGGGCGGTGCGCGTCGTGGCCCGGTGCCGGCACGACCGAGATCGACAGTGCGTGATCTCCCAG
The DNA here is from genome assembly GCF_057784975.1 of Novosphingobium sp. DS6-6. Lineage (NCBI taxonomy): Bacteria > Pseudomonadati > Pseudomonadota > Alphaproteobacteria > Sphingomonadales > Sphingomonadaceae > Novosphingobium > Novosphingobium sp. DS6-6. The sequence goes on from NZ_JBYNTS010000012.1 coordinate 53,710, forward strand.
AGGGGCAAGGATCGCGCCGGGGTTCTTGCTGGCCAGCATGCCGATGACGACATGCACCGGCGGCTGCGTGGCGAGGTGCCGGGCGATGGCGACCCCGGCATCGGGATTGTGCCCGCCATCGAGCCAGACCGTGCGCCCGCCGGCCAGAACCGTCAGCGGCCCATCGGCCAGCTTTTGCAGCCGCGCCGGCCAGCGCGCGGCCCGGATGCCGGCGGCCATGGCCTCGGCGCTTACCGACAGGGCATGCTGATGGCGCAGCATGGCCACGGCGAGCGCGGCGTTTTCCGCCTGGTGGGCACCGGCCAGCGCCGGCAGGGGCAGGGTCAGTTCGCCGCACACATCGCGATAGCGGATTGCGCCATCGACACTGGCATCATCGACACTGGCGTCCCAGGCCTGGCCGCGCGCCAGCACCGGCGCGCCGTGCGATGCGGCGGTATCGGCCACGGTCTGCCCCGCCTGGCCGGCATAGGCCAGCGTCACCAGCGGCACGCCGGGCTTGGCGATGCTCGCCTTTTCGAAAGCGATCCGTGCCAGGGGGTCGTCGTATGCGCCGGGCGGCAGTGCCGGATCGGGCGCAAGCAGGAACGCTTCGTGATCTAGGCCCAGCGTGGCGAGGCCCGAACAGGCGGCCGTCGGCAGGATATTGGTGGCATCGAGCCGCCCCCCCAGGCCGGTTTCGATCACGCAGGCATCGGCTGGCACCCGGGCGAAGGCCAGCAACAAGGCCGCGGTCGTGACTTCGAAAAAGCTGGGCGCCAGATCGGGCTCCGCCGCGTCGAGCGTTTCCTTGAGCAGCGCGGCCAGCATGGCATCGTCGATCAGTTGCCCGGCCAGGCGGATGCGTTCATTATAGCGCACCAGGTGTGGCTTGGTGGCGGTGTGGACGCGCAGGCCCTGCGCTTCGAGCATGAAGCGCAGATAGGTGCAGGTGGAGCCCTTGCCGTTGGTACCGGCGACGTGGAACACCGGGGGCAGGCGGTCCTGCGGATTCCCCAGCCGCGCGCAGAGAGCACGTACCGTGTCGAGGCCCAGGCGCCCCTGCGGCAGCGACAGCGCGGCCAGCCGATCGAGCTGGGCCTGTACCGCCCGGTCTTCGGATATCGCGAAATCCTTCACGAGAACCCTCTCTCACCCCGGCCCCGCCGGCTGCCGTTCCGGCTTCAGGCCGCCCGTGCCGCCATGAGATAGTCGATCGTTTCGGCCAGAGTGGCGCGCAGGTTGTGGCGGTGCACGACCATGTCGATCATGCCGTGGGCGTGCAGATATTCCGCGCGTTGAAAGCCTTCGGGCAGCTTTTCGCGGATCGTGTCCTGGATCACGCGCTGGCCCGCAAAGCCGATCAGCGCCCCCGGTTCGGCAATCTGGATATCGCCGAGCATGGCATAGCTGGCCGTGACGCCGCCGGTGGTCGGATCGGTCAAGACCACGATGTAGGGCAGGCCGGCCGCATGGAGGCGGCTGATCGCCACGGTGGAGCGGGGCATCTGCATGAGCGAGAGAATGCCTTCCTGCATGCGCGCGCCGCCCGCGGCGGTGACGGCGACATAGGGGCATTTCTCACGGATCGCGCGTTCGGTGCCGGCGATGAAGGCATTGCCCACGGCCATGCCCATCGATCCGCCCATGAATGCGAATTCCTGCACGCCGACCACGGCTTTCTTGCCTTCGATGCGGCCGACCGCGTTGGTCAGCGCATCGGGATGCGGGTTGGCGGCGCGCGCCGCCTTGATCCGGTCGGTATACTTCTTGGTGTCGCGGAACTTGAGAGGGTCTTCCTTGACCTTGGGCGCGGGCAGCAGGACAAAGCCCGGGTCCATCAGTTGCGCCAGGCGCGTATCGGCGCCGATGCGGCCATGGTGATCGCAACGCGGACAGACCGACTGGTTGTCTTCATATTCCCTGGTGAAGAGCATCTCGCTGCACGAGGGGCATTTGATCCAGAGGTTGTCGGGCGTGTCCCGCTTGGGGGTGAAAGGCAGCGCGTTGCGAACGCGGTTGATCCAGCTCATGCCAATTCCTTTCGCGCCGCATGCACCGCCGTGCGCAGGGCGGCCACCAGATCGCGTACCGGGCCGGCGGCCTCGGCGCCATGTTGCGCAACCAGATCGACCAGCGCCGAGCCTACGACGACGCCGTCGGCAACCGCGGCAATGCCGCCGGCCTGTTCGGGCGTGCGCACGCCAAAGCCCACGGCGACGGGAATCGTCGCCGTCTGCTTGATCCGCGCCACGGCCGCCTCGATCGAGGCAAGCGCGGCCGATTGCTTGCCGGTGATCCCGGCCACTGAAACATAATAGAGGAACCCGGCCGAACCATCGAGCACGGCGGGCAGGCGCGCGGCATCGGTCGTGGGCGTTGCCAGGCGGATCGGCGCGATGCCGCGGGCGCGCAGCGCCGGGCCAAGCTCGGGGTCTTCCTCGCTGGGAATGTCGACGCAGATCACCCCGTCCACGCCGGCATCGGCGCAGGCATCGGCGAACCATTCCGCCCCGCGGGTGATCATCGGGTTGGCATAGCCCATCAGCACCAGTGGCACATCGGGGTGGCGGGCGCGGAAATCGCGAGCAATGGCGAGAACGTCGGCTGTTTTCGTGCCAGCCGCCAGCGCGCGCAGGTTGGCGGCCTGGATCGCCGGGCCATCGGCCATGGGATCGGTGAAGGGCATGCCCAGCTCGATCACATCGGCCCCGCCTTCGACCAGCGCGTCGAGAATGGCAGGCGTCGCCTGCGGCGCGGGATCGCCGGCGGTGACGAAGCAGACCAGCGCGGCGTGGCCTTTGGCAAAGGCGGATTGCAGGCGGGTCATCAGGCCTTCTTCCCGTTCGCGAACAGGGTTGGGAGAGAAGCTGTCCGCGTGTCTGCCAACGCCTGCAAGAGCATTTTCAAAACACCTTCCATAATCGCCATCATGCCCGAACCGGTGGAGCGCACTACGTGATTTGCGCCGGGATGCAAAGAGCCGCTTCCCGGCATCGTCACCCTGGCTCAGGCCCGGGGTGGCGGCGGCAGTGGGAAAAATCGCTCAGGACAGCTCGACCCCCAGGTGCTGAGCAACCGAAAAGATATCCTTGTCGCCGCGGCCGCACAGGTTGGCGAGGATGATCTGGTCCTGGCCCATCGTCGGCGCCAGCTTCCTGACGGCGGCGATGGCATGGCTGGGCTCGAGCGCGGGAATGATGCCTTCGGTGCGGCACAGCAGCTGGAAGGCGTCGAGCGCTTCATTATCGGTCACTGCGGTATAATCGACGCGGCCGATGTCGCGCAGCCAGGCATGCTCGGGGCCGATGCCGGGATAATCGAGCCCAGCGCTGATCGAATGGCCTTCGGTGATCTGGCCGTCCTCGTCCTGCAGCAGATAGGTCTTGTTGCCGTGCAGCACGCCGGGGCGCCCGCCGGCGAGCGAGGCGGCATGTTCCCTGTCAAGGCCGTGGCCGGCCGCTTCGACGCCCAGCATCTTGACCGAGGGATCGTCCAGGAACGGGTGGAACAGGCCGATGGCGTTGGACCCGCCACCGATTGCGGCGACCAGAATATCAGGCAGGCGGCCCGTGCGGCTGAGCATCTGCGCGCGCGCCTCGCGGCCGATCACGCTCTGGAAATCGCGCACCAGCTCGGGATAGGGATGCGGGCCGGCGGCCGTGCCGATGATGTAGAACGTGTCGTGCACGTTCGCCACCCAGTCGCGCAGCGCCTCGTTCATCGCGTCCTTGAGCGTTCCGGCGCCCGCCGTTACCGGTACCACCTGCGCGCCCAGCAGCTTCATGCGGAACACGTTGGGCTGCTGGCGGGCCACGTCGGTCGCGCCCATGTAGACCACGCAAGGCAGGCCAAAGCGCGCGCAGACCGTGGCGGTTGCCACGCCGTGCTGGCCCGCTCCGGTTTCGGCGATGATCCGGGTCTTGCCCATGCGCAGCGCCAGCAGGATCTGGCCGATGCAGTTGTTGATCTTGTGCGCGCCGGTGTGATTGAGTTCGTCGCGCTTGAACCAGACTTGCGCGCCGCCGAGTGCCTCGGTGAGCCGCGGCGCGAAATAGAGCGGACTGGGCCGGCCGACATAATGTTCGAGCAGGTCGTCGAACTCGGCCTGGAAGCCCGCGTCGGCCTTGGCCTTGCGATATTCGGTTTCAAGATCGAGGATCAGCGGCATCAGCGTTTCGGCAACGTAACGGCCGCCGAACTGGCCGAAATGGCCACGCTCGTCGGGCTGGTTGCGGAAGCTGTTGGGTGTCTGGACGGTCATGCCCGTGCGCTTGGCAGAGGGCAGGGCGCTTGTCCAGATTCGTGGTCCGGCGCGGACGGGCCGGGCGGGGGGGCAGCCGCTGACCGGCGTGACGAGTCCCCTGCATTTCGGACGAAGCATATTTCCTTAAATTGCGCAGCGGTGCGTTCATCCTGGCGTAATGTGGAGGGATTAGAGGGGGCGCTGCAACGTCGTGAAGGCGGTCTCGCTATGAGGCCGCCTTTTATTTTTGATTTTTACTGTAATCAGTAAGGCTTTCTATTTGTTCATATTCCAACAATGCTTTCTATATTGTCAGAAACTGTGGCAAAAATGCAATGCTTACAGTGTTAGAGTCAGAAATATGACAACTGCTACTTGTTGATGACTGCATTGAAGCCTAGTTGCCCAGCGACCGCCACAATAAACGGCGGCCCGAATGCAAGGAGGTTTGTTATGCGTCTCGTTCTTCTCGCCCTGGCCGGCAGTCTGGCTGGAGCCGTACCGGCCATGGCCAACGAGGTCCGCGTCGAAGCCCACAGCGGCGTGCTGTGGAACCGCGACGTCACCGATGCGACGGCGGGTGTCGCGGTCGGCTATGATTATGATCTTGGCCCGGCGGCCTTCGGCGGCGCCGAAGTTTCGGCCGACAAGGTGCTGAGCGGCGTTACCAAGCGTGTGTCGGTTGGCGTGGCGGGCCGCCTGGGTGCCAATCTTGCCGGAACCAAGCTCTATGCCGTGGGCGGCTATGCGACCGAGCCCTGCAGCGATTGCGGTGGATCATGGAACGTGGGTGCCGGCCTGCAGAAGTCGTTCCTGAACAAGTTCTACGGCAAGGTGGAATATCGGCATTATATCGCCGACGGCAGTTTCGGAAACCGCGACGCGGTAACGGCCGGTGTCGGCCTGAAGTTCTGACCGGTTCATCGGGCGGGCGGCGCGCAAGCGTCGCCTGCCTGTATCCGCCGCCGATATTCGTGGCCGACATTCCCGGCGCGCGATCAGGCCGCGCGTGCTGCCTGGCAAAAGGCCTTGATCAGGCCGGCATCCTTGATGCCCGGCGCGCTTTCCACGCCCGACGAGACGTCGACCAGCATGGCACCTGTCCGGCGCACCGCATCGGCCACGTTATCGGGGCCCAGCCCGCCGGCCAGGCCCCAGGGCGCCGCGCCGCGATAGGCCGCGATCAGGGACCAGTCGAACACCAGCCCCAGCCCGCCGGGCGTGGCCGCGCCCTTGGGCGCCTTGGCATCGAACAGCAGCAGATCGGCCGCACCCTGATAGCGCGATGCTGCGGTCACGTCGGCCGAGGCGGCGATCGACAGCGCTTTCCACACCGGCAGGCCGAACCGCGCGCGCAGCGCAGCCGTGCGCTCCGGCGTTTCCCGGCCGTGAAGCTGCAGCACATCGAGCCGGGCGGCCGCGACTGCATCGGCGATCACGGCATCGTCGGCATCGACGAACAGGCCGACCAGGCGGCTGCGCCCGGCATTGCGGGCGCCCAGCGCGGCGGCATCGCGCAGCGTCAGATGGCGCGGGGAGGGGGGGAAGAACACCAGCCCCGCGAACTCGGCGCGCGCGGCAAGCGCGGCGTCGAGCGCGGCAGCGGAATTAATTCCGCAGATCTTGATGGCCGGGGCTGGCATGATCGGCTCATGTGGCGCTTTGCTTATTGCGGCGCAAGCTCGAACGTGACCATCACATTGGCGGTCACGTCCATTTCCCCCGCCGCCACCGGGCTGGGTGCAGAGGCCATCATCATCTTGTCCGCCCGGGCATAAAGCACCTGGGGCTGGGGCGCCCAGCCGCCGGCTTCGCTGATCGTCAGGATACGCCGGACTTTGAGGCCGGCGGCACGGGCATAGAGCTCGGCACGGGCGCGGGCTTTGCCGATCGCTTCGACCCGGGCTTCGTCCATCGCGGCGTCCGGCTTGTCGAGCTGGAAGCTGGGGCCGCTGACTTCGTTGGCACCGGCCTTGACCAGGGTATCGATCACCTGGCCATAACGGGCAAGATCGCGCTGCCTGACCTGTACCTGGTTGGTGGCGCGATAGCCCACGATCACCGGATCGCCTTCGGCATTGCCATCGGGCTGGCGCTTCTGCTGGCCATAAACCGGGCTGACCGACAGATTGCTGGTCTGCATGTCGCGTACGGCGACTCCGCTGGCCTTGAGTGCCGCCATCGTGGCGTTCATCGCCGCCGCGTTGGCCGCGAGAGCTTCGCTTGCCGTGCGGCCCTGGCTGGTGACACCGGCAGTGAACAGGGCCAGATCGGGCACGCGCGTGCTGCGGCCCTGCGCTTCCACGCTGAGCACGGTGTTGCCAGGGCTGACCACCGGGGCCGTCTGCACCGCCTGGGCAGCGGCGGGAACGGCCAGCCCGGCAAGCGGCAGGGCGGAAAGGCTGGCGGCAAGGATCAGGCGCTTCATCGGGACGATCTCCGTTTGTGACGCGATCGACTTGGGCGAAGCGAGCTTGCGGCGTGCTGAACCGTTTGCCGTCCCAAGATTCAGGGCCGAGGTTCAGGGCCGAGGTTCAGGGCCGAGGTTCAGGAAAGTGCGCGTTCGAGCACGACCATGGCGAAATCGCTGCGATCGGAAAGCGGAAAAGGCCGCGTCTCGCCCGTGCGGACATAGCCGCGGCGTTCGTACCAGGCGATCAGTTCGCCACGCCGGTCGATCACGGTCATCTCGATGGCGCGGGCGCCCAGGCCGGTGCGCGCTTCGCTGTCGCACTGCGCCAGCAAGGCGCGGCCAAGGCCGGCGGCCTGCACGTCGGGATCGACGCAGAGCATGCCGAGATAGGCTTTGCCGTTCGGCAGCGCGGCCAGCGTGACCGTGCCGATCAGCGCGCCATCGGGCCCTTGCGCCACGATCACGCGCTTGCCGGGATCGGCAAGGCTGGCGGCAAGGCCGGCATCGGACGTGCGCTCGTCATCGAACAGGTCGGCTTCGTGCGTCCAGCCCTGGCGGGCCGTATCGCCGCGATAGGCCCGTTCCACCAGGCGGCGCAGGGCGGGCAGATCGTCAAGCCTCGCCAGACGAAACGCAGCGGCATGGTCCGGCATGGATCAGAGCGTTGCCTCGATCGCGCGGGCGGCGGCAACCGGGTCTTCCGCCCGGCTGATCGGGCGGCCGATGACCAGGCACGAGGCCCCGGCATCGCGGGCGGCACGCGGGGTCACCGCCCGTTTCTGGTCTCCCAGCGCGGCACCATTGCCCTGGGCAGGGCGCAGGCCGGGCACCACGAAATAGCCGTTCTTCCAGCGGCGATGGACCTCGCCCACCTCGTGGCCCGAGCATACCACCCCGTCGAGGCCCGATTCCCGGGCCAGGTCGGCCAGGCGCAGCACCTGATCGTGCGACGATCCGCCGATGCCGGCGCGGGCGAGATCGGCATCGTCAAGGCTGGTCAGCACCGTGACCCCCACGACTTTGCAGTTCTCCCCGGCGGCGGCCTTGGCATCTTCCATCATCGCGCGGCCGCCGGCGGCATGGATCGTGACGATGGCCGGCTGCAGCACATGGATCGCCTGCATGGCGGCCGTCACGGTGTTGGGAATATCGTGCAGTTTCAGGTCGAGAAAGATCGGCAGGCCGATCCTGGCCATTTCCAGCACGCCATGATGGCCGTGGGCGCAGAAGAATTCGAGGCCCAGCTTCAACCCGCCCACATGGTCTTTCACTTTCTGCCCCAGGGCCACGGCGGCATCGAGGCGGGGCACGTCGACGGCAAGAAAGATCGGGTTGCTCACGGCTGGTTATCCGGCTGGGTTGCGGGCGTGGCGGCATCGGCGGAAGAATAGCTGCCGGTCTGGCTGCCTGTCTGGTTGACAGCCTGGCTGACCAGGCTCGATTCCAGCGTGGCGATGCGCCGTTTCAGACGCCAGCGGCGCAGGCGCCCCGCCGCCCAGGGGGGGACGAAGCCGGCCAGGAAAAAGACCAGCGCGAGAAAGCCCACCGGCCAGTCGAAATGCAGATACCCCGCGCCATAGGGCCAGAAATTGACCCGCGCGGTTTCCGCGTTCATGGCGATGAACGCCGCGAAAGCCGCCGCCAGGGCCAGCCACAAGACGATGCGGATCTGCTTCATGGGCGACGCGCCATCCTTCCATCCGCCGCGCGGGTGCGCGGCCGGCAAAGCTTAGGCAGATTGCAGGGCAAGCGCCAGCACTTGCATTATTCCCCGAAAATGCGGGCAAAGATCGTGTCCACCGCTTTGAAATGATAGTCGAGGTTGAACTTGTCCTCGATCTGCTGCGCGGTCATCGCCCGGGTGACGTCGGCATCGGCCTTGAGCAGTTCGAGCAACGAGAGCCGGCCATCGGATTCCCACACTTTCATCGCATTGCGCTGAACCAGGCGATAGGCCTCGTCGCGCGTGACGCCGGCCTGGGTGAGGGCCAGCAGCACGCGCTGGGAATGCACCAGGCCGCCCATGCGATCGAGGTTCTTCTGCATGCGTTCGGGATAGACCACCAGCTTGTCCACCACCGAAGTCAGCCGCGCCAGCGCGAAATCGAGCGTGATCGTGGTATCCGGCCCGATAAAGCGTTCGACCGAGGAATGCGAAATGTCGCGTTCGTGCCACAGCGCCACGTTTTCCAGCGCCGGGGTGACGGCCGAGCGCACCATGCGCGCCAAGCCCGTGAGATTCTCGGTCAGCACCGGGTTGCGCTTGTGCGGCATGGCCGACGAACCCTTTTGCCCGGGCGAAAAATATTCCTCCGCCTCGAGCACTTCGGTGCGCTGAAGATGGCGCACTTCCACGGCCAGGCGCTCGATCGAGCTGGCGATCACGCCCAGCGTGGCAAAGAACATGGCATGGCGATCGCGCGGGATCACCTGGGTGGAAACCGGCTCTACCGCCAGGCCCAGCTTTTCGGCGACATATTCCTCCACCGCCGGATCGATGTTGGCAAACGTGCCCACCGCGCCGGAAATGGCACACGTGGCGATCTCGGCGCGGGCATTGACCAGGCGGGCACGGCAGCGGGCGAATTCGGCATAGGCTTCGGCCAGCTTCTTGCCGAACGTGGTCGGTTCGGCATGGATGCCGTGGCTGCGGCCTATCGTGGGCGTATACTTGTGTTCGAGCGCGCGGCGCTTGATCGCGGCGAGCAGCGCATCGAGATCGTCGAGCAGAATGTCGGCAGCGCGGGCCAGCTGGACCGCCAGCGTGGTATCGAGCACGTCGGAACTGGTCATGCCCTGATGCATGAAGCGCGCTTCCGGGCCGACCTGCTGTGCCACCCAATCGAGGAAAGCGATCACGTCGTGCTTGGTCACCGCCTCGATCGCGTCGATCGCGGCCACGTCGATGGCAGGACTTGTGGCCCACCAGTCCCACAATGCCCTGGCCCCGCTTTCGGGCACCACGCCCAGTTCGCCCAGCTTCTGCGTGGCGTGCGCCTCGATCTCGAACCAGATGCGATAGCGCGCTTCGGGCTCCCAGATCGCGGTCATCGCGGGGCGGGCATAACGGGGGACCATGTTCGTACTCCGGTTTGGCGGATAGGCAGGCTTGCCCAGCCCGCTAGGGGCGGGCGGCCGGTAACGCAAGGGCCTGGCCGCCTGCCCGGCCCCGAGGACCGGATCGCAGCCCAGCAAGCCGCCCGCGGCCGACGTCTCACCCCGGCAAAACGCGGCCCGAAGCGGAAAGCTCACGATGCGCAGAGTTAAGTATGCTGTCCTCGAAACTCCCGCAGAGTTAAGTATACTGTCCCCAGAGTTACTCTGCCTGATGCCCAATCATGTGCACATCATCGCCGTGCCCCCGCGATGCAGATGCGCTGGGACGAAGCGGGGCCAAAGCCGAAGGATATTGGGGGTTTACGCACCTGTCACCGTAATTCCGCCACCGCCTGCTTCGCCAAGGCTTCTGCCCGCGCCGCCTCCGCCCGGCGCGCCTCCTCCAGCGCCTTTTTCGCCCGTCGCTGGGCCAAGGCGCTGAGGTCCGCTCGCTGGACGCGGAGCAGGCTTATTCCGCCCGATCCCGGCTGTTCCGGCTCCAGCAAGTGCGCGACGCTGTGATTGCTCTTCGCGCGCCAACGGACGAGGCACAGCGGTTCTACCTCGATCAGCACATCGGTGCGCTGTCACAGGGCTTCCTCGGTGGCATCGGCCTCGCGGCGAAGCGCGGCACGTTGGCGGGCAAGCTGTATAATCGCCTGATCGTGTTCCGCCTCCAGTTCCGCGATGACCTCGGTAAACAGCGCGCGCGCTTCGTCGGATGTGTCCGCCATGCGTCGTCGCCGCCGCAAGTCGGCAATCTGCAAATCGACTTCGCGGGTGCGTGCGGTGGCCTTGGCTTCCAGCGCCTCGATATTCCGCTGTGCGCGGTCATAGAGCGCGGCAAGGCCGGTGTTCATCTCGCGCTGCCAGCGGGCGTAGAAAGCGCCTTCTTCCTCGCACAACAGGTCATCGAGGATTTCGGGCGGTTCCTCATAGCAATGATCGAGCCGATCCCAGCGGCATTGAGTCAGGTGCGTCGCCCGCCATGCTGGGATGGGCGTTTCATAGTCGTCGCAGGCGGCGATCAGCTTGCCCCGCAATAGGTCATGCTCGCTTTGGATCGTGGCGCGCGCGACGAGCAACCAGCCGGATTGGCCCCGGAAACCTGCAATATGGGTCCATGAATCCTCGTAGGAATCGAGATCGAGTTCGAGACATTTAGGAGATTGTCCGAACTCCGGGAACACGCCCTCAAGCAGCCTTGGCCTGATCGGTCGCCATCGCGCCGGGAGTCACTGTCCAGCGCACGGTGAACAATTCTTCCAGCCGGGGTTCCTTGTTCAACAAATCCGAGAACGCATCAAGCTTCTCGGTAATCTCCTTGCCGATCTGCTTCTTGACCTCGAATTGGCTCATTTTCAGGTCATCGCGCGCGTCATTCTTCTTTTTAACTTCGCGCATCAATGCGACCTTATCCTCCATGCTCAGGCTGGGGGACAGCTTCTGCCGCTGCAAATCCTTTAGTTCGGCATCAAGCGTGGCAATCTGCGACTCAATCTCAATTTCCATGTCGCGGGCGTAGCGGTTGAGCCGCTCATCCTCTTCGATCAGCCATTTGTAGTTGTCCTGCTTCATCCGTTCGGAGAAGTGGCCGAACTCGAAATCCTGGAGCTGGGACAGACGAGCGGCGGGTATGTCTCCGGCCTGCCCGCCAGATAGGGCGGGGGCCAGCATAATCTTGTCGCAGACGGGCGGGGGGACCATCTCGCCCCCATCGGTTTCGCCGACAACAATGATTTCCTCACGCTCCGCACCCGGCGTGGGCATCACGGCTTTAAACGCGCGCAGCCAGCCGGATTGGCCCGCCAGTTCCACGACGCCGCCAAGCTGGCCCGCATAGGCATAGGCGGTCGGATCGAAGATTATCGCTTCCGCACCTTCGCTCAGCACGCGCGCCTTCGCCCGCTCGATCAGGTCATTGCCCAAACCTTCATTGGCGCGGAAAAACTGCCAGTCGTTTTCGTCCGCTAGCGGCCATTTCGTTGTCCACTGCTTACCGTCCCAAGCAAAATCCTCGCTGTCAGGGTGCGGGAACACGGCGTCGGGCAATTCGGCCTTAGCGAGCATCAACAGGCGTTGCTTGAAGTCCGGCACGATGATCGCCAGCGCCTCGTTGCGGCGGTGGAGCTTGGCGACAACATCGCCGTCCATATTTTCCAGCACCTTCGCGCGGGCCGCTTCAAGGTCGGCGGTGATGCTGTCCTGAATCCGGGCTGTCAGTTCGTCAAACTCGCGATCCGCTTGCTCATCGGAACGGACCTTCTGCATGATCCGCAGCACTTCCTTTTCAAAGTCGATGCCATCGGTGAGGATGCCCAGCACCTCGTCGCTGGACCCGAATACGCCGTCGAACAGGTGCAGCTTTTGTTCCAACAGTTCATGGATGCGAGCTTCCGCCCGGTTCTTCATGTTGAGCATGTTAACGACGGTGACATCGACCAACTGCCCATACCGATGGCAACGACCAATCCGCTGTTCTACGCGCTGCGGGTTCCACGGCAGGTCATAGTTGATGAGAAGCGAGCAGAATTGGAGGTTGATGCCCTCCGCCCCGCTTTCGGTGGCGATCAGGATGGTCTTTTCGTCGCTCTTGAAGGCTTCAACGATGGCGGCCTTCATATCCGCTGTTTTCGATCCTGAAATGCGGTCGGTCCCGGCGTGACGCGCCTTCCATTCCGCATAAACCGCCCGGCTCTCATCATCGTTGTTCGAGCCGTTCATCAGGACAATCTGGCCCGCATAACCGTTGTCGGTCAGCAGTTGATTCAGGTATTTTTGTGTCCGCACGCTTTCGGTGAAGATCACCGCCTTGCGCTTGCCGCCCTTGGCCTTGATCTCGTCCAGCACGCCGGGGAGGTTGTGGACCAGCTTCTCGCCTTTGGCATTGATGCCGATGGACTGGGCAAGGTCACGCATCCCCTCTACCAGCGTTATCTCCGCCGCCAGCTTGACCGGATCAAGCGGCGGCTCCTCGCCGCCGTCCGCGTCGTCATCGTCCAGCGTCTCGCGTTCCTCGTCAAACGTGTCCTCGAAATCGTCCGTCATGTCGGGGGCGGCGCGCTGCTTGCTGCGGAGCCGTTGCAGTAGCGTATCCAGATAGCTCGCGACCGCGCGCGTCGATGACCCAAGGCTTTTGCGGGCTTGAAGGACCACAAGCGCATTCGTCCGCCCGCCATAGGCGATGGTGTCGGTATCTTGCAGATAGGCCGAAAGCATCTCGTAGAGCGTCGTTTCCTGATCGTAAGGTTCAAATTTGAAGGTGACTGCATGGCGCTGGCGGAAGTTGATATGCCCGGCTTCCTGCACCTGACGGCGCAATGTGCGATGACAAATCGAGTTCAGGCGTTCGCGCAACATCTCCTGCGATGCAGGGGTGGAGGCACCAGCATATTGCGTGCGGAAGGCATTCTCGCCGCCGAAATGCGTGTCGTCGATCATCGACACGATGCCGTATAACTCCATCAGCGAGTTTTGCAGCGGGGTGGCGGTCAAAAGGATTTTGAACGCACCATCGACAGCTTGCTTGAGCGCCTTCGCCCCCTTTGCGGTGTTCTTCCGGTGGACGTTACGGAGGCGGTGAGCTTCGTCAAACACCACGAGGTCCCAGCGAATCGCATGGATTTCGTCCGCCTTGCGGGCCGCGAACTCATAGGAAGAAATGAGGATGCCACCGGCAACCTCAAATGGTCGCGCTAGTCCGCCCTTCTTCAAGTCGCCGTAGGTCCGGGCTTCGAGAATCTGGCTTCGCAGTGAAAACTTGTCGAACAGTTCCTGTTGCCATTGCTTCCGAAGCGATGCGGGGACGATTAGCAGGATGCGTTTTTTCTGCTCCGCCCATTTCTGAGATATGACAAGTCCGGCCTCAATCGTCTTGCCAAGTCCTACTTCGTCAGCAAGCAAAACGCCTTTGGCATACGGGGCTTTAAGCGCGAAAAGCGCGGCATCGACCTGGTGAGGGTTCATCTCCACTCGTGCCGAAGTCAACGAGCGAGTAAACGCATCTTCAGCGGTGCCCGACGCGGTCAGGCGATGGGCGTGATAGTGTGACTGAATTGGTAGATATGTGGGCTTGTTGCTCATTGCCCCCTCCGACGAAGGCAAACGCAACGTTTCGAGACGAGTAGCTTTCGCGGCGCATCAACGGTTATTGCTATTCCCAGTCGCGCCACTTCAACCCCCGATCAGCTACCATCCACTCCAGCTCGCCTAAGTGTTGGCTGAGACGGGTGATTTTGGCAATTGGAAGCTGATCCGACCCTAACCGTCGGCGTGATTGGGATTGCCAGCCATCGCCGCCGAAAGACCCCTGATAAAGACCACTTTCCCAGCAAACGGGAGCCCCTTAGGGGGCGATCTTATCGCTAAGTCATTGAAAAATTGGCGCACCCGACAGGATTCGAACCTGTGACCCCTGCCTTCGGAGGGCAGTACTCTATCCAGCTGAGCTACGGGTGCTTGCGCAAGCGCCCTAGCAGCGGGGTGCGGGGCTTGCCAGTGCTTTTTCTGCCGTGCCGGTCTTGAGGTGCGGCTGACCGCCCATGCTGTTCCGCCGGGCGTCCATACTTTACCTGTTCGTATTATGTTCCTATCGTAGGGTCATGCCTGATTCGCTGCTTGCCGCCACCAATGCCGTCCCGCTGTCAGGCGCCGTCGTTCCGGCGGCGGCGCTTTTGCCCGATGCTGCGGCCGTGGCGCGTGGCGTTTGCCGGTTGTTCGCCCGCAACGGGGTATGGTGTCTGGCGGAAATGCCGTTGCGCAACGGCCGCCGGGCAGACCTGATGGGCATCGACGGCAAGGGGCGGGTGGTCATCGTGGAAATCAAGGTGAGCCGCGCCGATCTGCTGGGCGATGCCAAGTGGCCAGAATACCTCGATCATTGCGACCGGTTCTATTGGGGACTGGCGCCCCATCTCGATCGCCGCATTCTCGACGATCCCGCGTTCATGCCCGAGACGTGCGGCATGATCGTGGCCGATGGTTATGACGCGGAAATCCTGCGGCCCGCACCCAGCCTGCCGCTGGCGGCGGCGCGCCGCAAGGTCGAAGTGGAGCGGCTGGCTCGCGCGGCATTGCGCCGTCAGGTTGTAAGCGCCGATCCCGCTTGCGGCGATTGGGGTGGCGACCCCTGATCGACCTGTCGCGGCATTGCCGCGCGCAGGACTTTCGAAACCAGCGCCTGCGAAACGGACAGGACCCGCGCCGTTTCGGTCTGGGTCAGGCCGCGCGCGGCAAGGGCCAGGATTGCCGCATTGCGCGCGGACCGGGCCTGTGCAGCCGTGGTTGCCCCGGCGGGCCGTGTCGTGGCCTCCGCGCCTGGCGCGGCTGCCGGGGCGGGCGGATCGGCGGACGCAGGAAGGGGACCCGGGAGCGGGGCGGAGGGAAGCGCCAGGCCGGGGCCGATGATCTCGCGCGTGGAAACGCGGCCGTCGGCAGCGCTGGTGGTCACGCGGGCAAGGCCCGCCGTCTTGTCGATCGAGAGCGTGCAACGGGCAACCGACGGCTCTGCCATGGCCTGGGCCACTATGGCCGTTACCGCCTCGGCAAAGCTTTCGTCGTTGCTCTTGTCGGCATTGCGCTTGCGCTTCTTGCCCATCGGCACCCCCCTTGGCCGCAAACAGGCCCAATGCATATCGGTGATAACATCGTTAGCACCAAAGGGCGCGGCGGCAAGCATTGGATGGTCGGCATTCAAGCCCTGATGCAGGCCGCATGGGCCCGCACTGTCAGAGCTTGCAAGGCGCGAAATCAGACGACACGGCGTACCTTGTTGCGATGCTGACCGGTCGTGGCAGGGCCGCGCGGCCGGAAACGCCGCTTGGCCGCGGCATCCGCGCCCGCATCGTGGCGGGCGCCGCCATCGCCATGCGGCCCCTCGTGGCGCTTGCCGCCACCGGCCTGACCATCCCGATGCTGACCATCCCGATGCTGGCCGTCCCGGGGCCGATCATTGCGGCGCTGATCCGTGCGGCGCTGATCCGTGCCTGGGCCTACGCCCTTGGCCTGGCGCTCTCCTCTGGCGCGCTCGTCGTCGCGTCCACCATCGCGGCGCCCGCTTTCCTGACGCCCGCTTTCCTGAGGCCCGGAATTCTGACGCCCGGAATTCTGACGACCGAAATCCCGGCGATCGGAGTCGCGGCGCGTGCCGGGGTTGCGGCCCCGTGGCTGCTGGCGCCTGGGCTCGGCCTCTTCATCGGCCGGGCGACGGCTGGGGGCGGGCAGGCGCGCGGCGTCGGCCAGGAAGTTTTCCGGCAGCGGCATCACGTCGGGCTTCACTTTGGTAAGGCGCTCGATATCGCGGAGATAGGGCTTTTCATCGGGCGCGCAGAAGCTGATCGCCACGCCATCGGCGCCGGCGCGGGCCGTGCGGCCAATGCGGTGCACGTATTGTTCGGGCACGTTGGGCAGTTCGAAGTTGAACACATGGCTCACCCCCGAAACGTCGATGCCGCGCGCGGCGATGTCGGTGGCGACCAGGATCGGGCACGAACCCTGGCGGAACGCTTCGAGCGCTGCCGTGCGTTGGGCCTGGCTCTTGTTGCCGTGAATGGCGCGGGCATCGATGCCGGCGGCGGCAAGATTGCGCGCCACGCGATCGGCGCCGTGCTTCGTACGGGTGAAGACGATGCCCCGGTCAAGCTGCTTTTCGGCCAGCATACGGCGGACGGTCAGCGATAGCAGCGCCTGCTTTTCCGGTTGGTTGAGGAAACAGACGAACTGTTCGACGCGTTCCGCCGTGGTGGATTGCGGGGCCACTTCCACACGCGCCGGGTTCTTGATGAACTGCTTGCCCAGGTCCTCGATCGACTTGGGCATGGTCGCGGAAAAGAACAGGCTCTGCCGCTTGGCCGGCAACAGGTTGGCCACGCGCTTCAATGCATGGATGAAGCCCAGGTCCATCATCTGGTCGGCTTCGTCGAGCACGAAGATTTCCACGCGGCCGATCGTCAACGCGCGGCTGTCGATCAGGTCGAGCAGGCGACCCGGCGTGGCAACCAGCACGTCGACGCCCGGCACCAGGCGGCGGGCCTGCTTGCCCACGGGAACACCGCCGAACACGCAATCGACCGACAGTTTCAGGTTGCGGGCATAGCCTTTCATGTTGTCGGCGATCTGTGCCGCCAGTTCCCGCGTGGGGGAGAGCACCAGCATGCGGCATGATGCCGGCTTGCGCGGCTGGGGGTCGGCCGCCAGGCGGTGCAGCGAAGGCAGCGCGAAAGCCGCGGTCTTGCCGGTGCCGGTCTGGGCGATGCCGAGAAGATCGCGTCCTTCCAGAAGGGCCGGGATCGCTTGCCGCTGGATCGGGGTGGGATCGTTGTAGCCCTTGGTTTCAAGCGCGCGAAGAATGGGCTCGGCCAGGCCAAGGTCGGAAAAATAAGACATGAAATTCCAATGCTTTTCAAAGCCTCCCGCTGTCCTGCGCCACACATGGCGCAGACGGCATAGGGCAGGGGTCGAACGTGCGACCCCTTGCGTGATAAAGGGAGGCGGGTGGGGCACGATGCGCGCGGCCGGGGCGGATCGTGCCGGTAACGGTCGATCTCACGCTTGCCCGGGCCTCTGCCACCTGCTGCGCATGCGCAACGGGCGCATCGCACCTGCTGGCGGCCGCACTAGGGGCTTTTGCCGGCTTGCGCAAGGAAATTGCGCAAGCGCCCGTCCCCGTTCCCGCCAGGCGCATATTGGCATCGCATGCACGCATCGAAACCAGGCGATTTCACGCCCGTGCAAAATTCGCCTTGCCAGCCGCGATCGGGCGCCGTAACCGCCTTGCCACGTCACTTGGGGAGTAGCCACCGCACGCCGTGCGGCGCCCAGCGTCAACATGCTTGGTCGAGAGACCATGGCGCGGGCAGAGGCAGGCCGTCACGGCCTGCTGCGGGCAAGACCAAATGGCAGCCACGCGATGGGCCCGGCCGGGCGACATTGCGGGTTGTCGTTTGTTCTGTTCCGCCCGGCCCCAGGATCGAATTGCCATGGCACCCCTGTTCGAAGCTTTCACCACCTCGAGCGTGGTCGTTGCGCTTGCCGAGATCGGCGACAAGACCCAGCTTCTCGCTATCGTTCTGGCCACGCGCTTCAAGCGGCCGCTGCCGATCGTGCTGGGCATTCTTGCGGCAACCCTGGTCAATCACTTCCTTGCCGCGCTGGTCGGCATGGTTGCGGCCGATCTGCTCGATGGCGCGTGGTTCCGCTATGCCGTTGCCGCCGGCTTCATCGCTATGGGCCTCTGGACGCTGGTGCCCGACAAACTGGACGAAGACAGGGAAACGCCCCGGTCCGGCCGTTTCGGCGCTTTCGTCACCACTGCCGTGGCGTTCTTCCTGGTGGAAATGGGCGACAAGACGCAAGTGGCCACGATCGCGCTGGGCGCCCGTTTCCATGATGCCCTTGCCGTGACCGCCGGCACCACGCTGGGCATGATGCTGGCCAATGTGCCGGCGGTGCTCCTGGGCAATGCCCTGATCGCGCGCGTGCCGCTGAAACTGGTGCGGATTGCGGCCGCCGTGCTGTTCGTTCTGATCGGTGCCTGGCTTCTGGCGCAGACCGCGGGCCTGGTCTGACGGCGGCGCGCACATCCGGCGCGCACATCCGGCGGGCACATCCGGAGCTTTGCCGCCCGGCTTCAGAACTGGGCGCGCAGCCCGTCGATCACGAACTGTGCGGCAAGGGCCGCCAGCAGCACGCCCAGCAGGCGCGTGATCACCGCTTCGACCTGCTGCCCCAAAATGCGGATGATCGGGCGGGCGGCCACCAGCGCCAAGAATGTCATGACCATGACCAAGCCGAGCGCGACAAGGACGACAACCGTTTCCTCGCTGCCCCGGGCGCGGGCGGTCAGCAGCATGATCGAGGCGATCGAGCCCGGCCCCGCGAGCATCGGCATGGCCATCGGAAAGACCGACACATCTTCCACCTGTGGCTGGGCATTGCGGAGTTTCTCGGCCCGTTCCTCGCGCCGTTCGGTGCGCTTTTCGAATACCATGTCGAGCGCGATGAGGAACAGCATGATCCCGCCGGCGATGCGGAAACTGGCCAGTTCGATGTGCAGCGCGCGCAGCAATGCCTCGCCGAACAGGGCGAAGGTCACCAGAATGCCCGTGGCGATAACGCAGGCGCGCAACGCCATCTGCGTTGCCTGGCGGCCGGTTGCATGTGTGGTAAGCCCCGCATAGATCGGTGCGCAGCCGGGCGGGTCGATCACCAGGAACAGCGTGGTAAAGGCGGACAGGAACAGTTGCAGCATGTCAGCCCCCCTGCGCCTGCAACGGTGCTCCGTTCAGGTTGACGATCTCTGCCATCACGCCATCCTTCCACTGCCACGCGCGGAAATGGCGGGTGCCATCGGGCAGCACCGTGATCCGCCAGGCCAGCGAACCATCGTTGGCACGTGCTTCCTGGCGATCCGCCCCGGCCGGGGCATTGTCGGCGGGAAGGGGGCCGGCAAGCGGGCGTTGTCCCATCGGCGGGCGCTTGCCCGGCGGGGGGGCGGGCATCTCGGCCCCGCCGGGCGGTTGTGGCCGGGCCGGACAATCGGCCACCAGGCCCATGAGAAAATCGGGCGCGGCCGGCAGGCTTGCATCAGCCCCTTCCAGCATGAGCCGCCATTGATAGCTGTTTTTCTTCGGGTTCGCCTGCCACACCGTGGCATACCAGCCACCGGTGCTGCCGTCCGCCGCCTTCCACCGGCCCCGCGTGATGCCGAAGCTGCCGTCACAGGCGATCCAGGCGGCATCGGGCTGGTGCGGGCGGGCCGGGTTGGCGTCCTTGCGACGCAACAGCGGCTCTGCCGCCTGGCGCGGGGGGACGACGATTTCGGCGCCCGGTGCCATGCTGTCGGCCAGCGCGTCGCGCACCCCTTTGGCCTGCATGGCCCGCGCCAGCGCGATGTCGGCGCCGATCAGTGCGCTGGGATTGGCAATGATGCGCATGCGGCCGCCCATCGGCTGGGCCGGGGCGGTGGTAGAAACGCAGAGAGACAGCACCAGAACGGCGCCCGTGGCACGAAGCAGCATGGCTTCGCTTCTATCGGATGGCTGCCTTTTGGCCAAGCGACCACTTAGGCGCGGAACCGCCGCTCAGATGGCGTCCCCGGCCAGGGCAAGCCCGGCATTGCGATAGGCGGCCACCAGGGTGTTGCGCAGCAGGACGGCGATAGTCATCGGTCCGACGCCGCCTGGCACCGGCGTGATCGCGCCCGCCACTTGCGCGGCGCCGGCATAGTCCACATCGCCGACCAGCCGCGTCTTGCCGTCATCGCCGGCGGGCACGCGGTTGATGCCTACGTCGATGACCGTGGCGCCTGGCTTGATCCAATCGCCCTTGACCATCTCGGGCCGGCCCACGGCCGCCACCACGATATCCGCGCGGCGCACCACGGCGGGCAGGTTCTGCGTGCGGCTGTGCGCGACCGTCACGGTGCAGCTTTGCGACAGAAGCAGCTGGGCCATGGGCTTGCCCACGATGTTGGAGCGGCCGATGACGACGGCTTCGAGGCCCGCGAGATCGCCCAGCCTGTCTTTCAGCAGCATCAGGCAGCCCAGTGGCGTGCAGGGCACGAATCCGGGCTGGCCCACGGCGAGGCGGCCGGCGTTGGCGACGTGGAAGCCATCGACGTCCTTGTCGGGGCTGATCGTGGCGATGACGGTCTGCTCGTCGAGATGGCGGGGCAGGGGCAGTTGCACCAGGATGCCATCGATGGCCGGATCGGCGTTGAGCCGTTCCACCAAAGCCAGCAGCGTCGCTTCCCCGGTTTGCGCCGGCAGCTTGTATTCGAAGCTCGCCATGCCCGCTTCCAGCGTGCTTCTGCCTTTGGAGCGCACATAGACCTGGCTGGCCGGATCTTCCCCCACCAGCACCACGGCAAGGCCGGCCTTCCGCCCGCTTCGCGCCTCGAACGCAGCGGCCAGGGTGGCTACGCGGGCGCGCAGATCGGCCGCGAAAGCCTTGCCGTCGATCACCTCGGCGGTCATGCGATCAATATCCCGAGGCGGCGAGGCCGTTCAGCAGAATGGACAGGAGCCGCAACAGCACGATCAGCACCATGGGCGAGAAATCGATGCTGCCGGTATTGGGCATGAAACGCCGGATGGGCGCCAGCAGCGGATCGAGTATCGCGTTGAGCGCGCGCCAGATGGCGATCACCGCGTTGTTGCTGGTGTTGACCACGTTGAAACTGATCAGCAGGCTCAGCACGAACTGCACGATCACGACCATGCTTACGACGCTGATCAGGTAATCGATCATCTGGATAAGGGTATAGAGCAGCACGAACGGTTCCTCTCGGCGGCAACGGTGCCGCGCTTTAGCCCGGCGTAAGGACGAGGGCAATCGGGAGGACGCTGGTCCGGGATTTCGGGCTTGCGGTAAAGAGCCGGCCTCGTCCGCGATCTCAAAGCGGCAGAGTGGTGCTTTCGATGTGCCAGCGCCGCTGTTCGGGCGTGGCGCCGGGCACGTCGTTCACCCGGCGCAGCGTCACTTCGCCGGTCATGCGGTGAGTCCCGTCGATAAGCGTGACGGGCGCCGTGTAATAGAGCGAGCCCGCCGCGCCTTCGGTCTCGCCCGGCTGGATCGTGACGCGCGGTTGCACCAGCCTGTTCCAGCGCGCGGCAAAGGCTTTTTCGTCGAGCCGGGATGCTTTGCCGTGATCGCCCCAGAACGCGCGCACCATGGGCCAGTCGCGCCGTTCGACGGCATCGCCCCAGGCCATCAGCACCGCGCCGGGATCGCGCGCGGCAAGAAGCGCGGAACCGGCCGCCGGCGTGACCTTGGGGGCCGGTACCGGGCCGGGCCGGGATGCGGCGTCAGGTGGCCCGTCTTCGGGCGGCAGGTCAGACCGTGCGACAATCCATGGGGGTGGCGTTATCACCGCCGTGCCGGGCGTGTCCGCCGAAGCATGGGGCAGCGGACCCCGCCCGCCGTCACAGCCGGAAAGGTTGATGGCGATGGCGGAGGTAAGCGCGGTGGCAAGGCAGGCACGGATCATGGCGTTGATCACGCACGGCCGCGCGTTTCGTTCCGCAGCGCCAAACCACCGCATCGTTTCAGCAATGGATCAGCGTTCCCGCGCCGCGTGCAGTGAAGATTTCCAGCAACATGGCATGAGGTACGCGCCCGTCGAGCACCACCGCCGCCTCGCAGCCGGCCTCGACCGCGTGAACGCAGGTTTCCAGCTTGGGAATCATTCCGCCGCTAATCGTGCCGTCCTGTGTCAACCCGGCGATGTCCTGCGGCGTCAGATCGGTGAGCAGGCGTTTTTCCTTGTCAAGCACGCCGGGCACGTCGGTCAGCAGGAACAGCCGCGCCGCGCCCAGCTTGGCGGCGATGGCGCCGGCCATGGTATCGGCGTTGATGTTGTAGGTGTGGCCGTCGCGGCCCACGCCGATCGGCGCGATCACCGGGATGAAGCCGGCCGCGCTCGCGGTGTGGATGATCGTCGGGTCGATCTCGGTCGGTTCGCCCACGAAGCCCAGATCGACAACGCTTTCGATATGGCTTTCCGGATGCTTGACCGTGCGTTCCACCTTGGTGGCGGTAACCAGGCCCGCGTCCTTGCCGGAAATGCCCAGCGCCTTGCCCCCGGCTGCGGCGATCCAACTGACCAGTTCCTTGTTGATCTTGCCTGAAAGCACCATTTCGGCCACTTCGGCGGTCGCCGCGTCGGTCACTCGCAGACCGTCGACAAAGCGGGATTCCACGCCCAGCTTCTTGAGCATCGCGCCGATCTGCGGCCCGCCGCCATGGACCACCACCGGGTTCACGCCCACGGCTTTCAGCAGCACGATGTCCTGTGCGAAATCGTGTGCCGCGTCGGGATCGCCCATGGCGTGGCCGCCATACTTTACCACGAAAGTCTGGCCGGCATAGCGCTGCAGATAGGGCAGCGCCTCGGTCAGCGTTTCCGCCTTGGCGAGCATGCTGGTGCGATAGGAATCGGTCTGATCGATATTCGTGGCCATGATGGCCGCGCCTTAGACCGCCTGACGCGAATGAGAAGCGAATTTTAGCTCACGCACGATCGAGCCGGCGCCCCAGGCGCACGGTCAGCCAGATCAGCGGCGGCACCATCAGGGTGGAAAGCAGCAGCTTGGCGCTCAATTGCCCGGCCATGAGAGTGGTGATCGGCAGCGGCTGCCCGTCGGCACCCGTTTCGCCCCAGAACGACAGCGTGATGAACAGCACGGTGTCGGCCGCCTGGCTCAGCAAACTGGCCACCCAGGCACGCAGGATCAGCCGCTGCCCCTGTCCGCCGCCGATGCGCGCAAAGACGTGGACGTTCAGCGTTTGCGAAACACCATAGGAGATAAGCCCGGCCAGTTGCATCCGCGCGCCCTGGCCCAGCACCGCGGCAAAGGCCGCCTGCCCCTGCCAGAACGGCGCGGGCGGCACCACGTGAATGACCACGGCCAGCAGCACCATCGAGGCGATCAGCGGGATGAACCCCAGCCGCACCAGCATCGAGGCGGTCTTCTGCCCATAGAGTTCGGCCGTTGCGCTCGACAACACCACCAGCAGCAGGAAGCAGAAAATACCCGATTCCACGGCGAGACGGCCGGCCGCCGGCCAGTTGCCCAGATCGGCGATCTTGGCGCCCAGAATGCCCGCCAGCACGACCATGCCGCCGTAAAGCAGGGCAAACACGAAAAGCGCGCGGGGCAGGGTGACGGTCGGCGATCCGGAAGCGGATGCGGAAGAGACGACGTTTTCCATCGTTGGCCTCTATCCTGATTTTGACGCCGCGCCAAATCCGGTTAGAGACGTGCCTGTCTAAATCCCCAACAATGCGGAGCTGTCGATCCCGCCATGCGCATTCTTTCCAGTCTTGGCGGCATGGCGCTGCTGTTTGCCATCGCACTCCTGCTTTCGTCCAACCGCAGGGCAATCCGCTGGCGGGTCGTCCTGCCGGCCTTTGCCCTTCAGGCCGGCCTTGCCGCGCTGGTGCTCAGTTTTCCGCCCGGCAAGGCCGCGCTGGAAGGCGCGGCCCATGCGGTGGAGCAGCTTCTTTCGTACTCGCGCGCCGGCGTCGAATTCGTGTTCGGCAATCTGGCGCAGGCCGATCTTGGCGGCAAGAGCGTGGCCATTGCCGTGCTGCCGCCGATCGTGTTTTTCGCGGCGCTCATCTCCATCCTCTATTACCTCGGGATCATGCCGCTGGTGATCCGCTGGATCGGCGGCACTCTGGAAAAAGTGACGGGCATCAGCCGCGTCGAATCGCTGTGCGCGGCGGCGAACATCTTCGTGGGGCAAAGCGAATCGCCGCTGGTGATCCGGCCCTATCTCGCCGCCTTGACACCCAGCCAGGTCTTCACGGTGATGAGCGTGGGCATGGCGGGGGTGGCGGGCACGATCCTGGCCGCCTATGCCGGCTTGGGGGTCCGGGTGGATTATCTTGTCGCGGCCGCGTTCATGTCGGCGCCCGGTGGCGTGTTCATGAGCAAGCTGATGATGCCCGACGAGCCCCCGCTGCCCGACACCGTGGACGCCCGCGCCCCGCTGACCAACCCGCATATCAAGCCTTCGCTGGAAGAAGCGCCGGAAGAACAGCGCCCTGCCAACCTGATCATGGCCGCGGCACAAGGCGCGCAGACCGGGGTGAAACTGGCCGTGGCCGTGGGCGCCATGCTGCTGGCGTTCGTGGCATTGATTGCACTTGCCAACGGCATGCTGGGCTGGGCCGGCAGCTTCTTCGGCTATCCGGGCCTCACGTTCCAGCAAATCCTGGCCCCGCTGTTCGCGCCCCTGTTCCTGCTGCTGGGCGCCCCGAACTGGGCGGAGGCGATGCAGGCCGGCGGCCTGTTCGGCACCAAGATCGTGCTCAACGAATTCGTCGGCTTCATCGATCTGCAGGATGCCAAGGGCCTTTCCGATCACACCGTGGCGATCGTCACTTTCGCACTGTGCGGCTTTGCCAATTTCTCGTCCATCGCCATCCAGATGGCGGTGACCGGTGGTCTTGCGCCCAACCAGCGTCCGGTGATCGCGCGGCTGGGCATCAAGGCCCTGTGCGCGGGCGCGCTGTCCAACCTGATGAGCGCGGCGCTGGCAGGGCTGTTTCTGTCGCTGTAAAAGGCGTGCCGCAGCCCGCCTTGCGGCTTTTCAGCTATTGGCCTCGCGCTTGAGTTCATAAAGCAGGTCGAGCGCCGCGCGCGGCGACAAGGCGTCGATGTCCAGTCCGTTGAGCTTTTCGCGCAGGGCATCGACCTTATCCTCGGCGGCCTCGATCGCCGCGGCGAACAGCGGCAGGTCGTCGAGCCCGGCGGCCAGGCCCCCGGTGGCGGCGCGGCCCTTTTCCAGCTTGTCGAGCACGCTGCGCGCGCGCCTGACCACCGCCTCGGGCACCCCGGCAAGGCGCGCCACGGCCAGGCCATAGGATTTGTCGGCCGGCCCCTGCGCCAACTCGTGCAGCAGGACCAGATCGCCTTTCCACTCCCGCGCGCGGACGTGATGCAGCGACAGCGCCGGGCAGGTTTCGGCCAGGCGCTGCATCTCGTGGTAATGGGTGGCAAACAGGCAGCGGCTGCGGTTCACTTCGTGTACGGCCTCTGCCACGGCCCAGGCCAGGGCCAGCCCGTCATAGGTCGACGTGCCGCGCCCCACTTCGTCGAGAATGACGAAGCTGCGTGGCCCGGCCTGCTGCAGGATGGCCGCGGTCTCAACCATTTCCACCATGAAGGTGGACCGCCCGCGCGCCAGGTTGTCGCTGGCGCCCACGCGGCTGAATAGCCGGTCGACCAGGCCCACGGTGGCGCTTTGCGCGGGAACGAAGCTGCCTGCCTGGGCGAGCAGCACAATCAGCGCGTTCTGCCGCAGGAACGTGGACTTGCCGCCCATGTTCGGCCCGCCCACCAGCCACAGCCGGTCGGCCTCGCCAAGATGGCAATCGTTGGCGACGAAGCGTTCGCCCGCCTTGGCAAGCGCTGCTTCCACGACCGGGTGGCGCCCGCCTTCCACGGCGAGCACCGGCTCGTCCACCACCTGCGGCAGGCACCAGCCTCCTTCGCCGGCACGCTCGGCATGGCTGGCGGTAACATCGATGCGGGCAAGCGCCGCGGCGGTTGCGGCGATCGCCTCGCGCGCGGCCACGGCGCGGGTGATCAGGTCTTCGAAATGCGCTTCCTCGGCCGCAAGGGCATGGGCGCCGGCCTGCGCGATGCGGCTGGCTTCCTCGTGCAGGGCCAGCGCGTTGAAACGCACCGCGTCGGCCATGGTCTGACGGTGTGTAAAGCCCGCGTCGGGTTGCATCAGCCGCTCGGCATGGCGCGCGGGTACTTCAATGAAATAGCCGAGCACGCCGTTGTGACGGATCTTCAGCGCGGCAACGCCGGTCTCCTCGCGGTACCTGGCTTCCAGCGCGGCGATCGCACGGCGTGAGTTGCCGGCCGCCGCGCGCAGTTCGTCGAGCCCGGCGTCATAGCCTTCGGCAATGAAGCCGCCCTGGCTGCGTTCGGTGGGCGGGGTGGGCACCAGGGCGCGGTCATAAAGATCGACCAGCGCGCCATGGCCGGCAAGGCCGGGCAGCAGCGCCCGCACCAGCGGGGGCAGATCGCTCCGCGCCGCCAGCGCATCGTGCAGGCGCCGTGCCTGGCCCAGACCGTCGCGCAACTGGCCCAGGTCGCGGGGAGAGCCGCGGCCGGCCACCACGCGGCCCAGCGCCCGCCCCAGATCGGGCACGGTGCGCAACGCGGCGCGCACGTCGGCCCGCAGGATGGCATCTTCGCAAAGCCACTGCACGGCTGCCAGCCGCGCGCGGATCGTGGCCCGATCGAGCAGCGGGGCGGCAAGGTCTTCAGCCAGCAGGCGCGCGCCCGCGCCGGTGACGCAGC
Source organism: Novosphingobium sp. DS6-6 (assembly GCF_057784975.1). Classification (NCBI taxonomy): domain Bacteria; kingdom Pseudomonadati; phylum Pseudomonadota; class Alphaproteobacteria; order Sphingomonadales; family Sphingomonadaceae; genus Novosphingobium; species Novosphingobium sp. DS6-6. Next base: position 80,267 of record NZ_JBYNTS010000012.1, read on the forward strand.
GGTCTACCGCATCGGCCAAGCTGCCTTTGCGCGTGCCGGTGGACGAAACCAGCACTTCCAGGCTGGCGCGCGTCGCCTCGTCCATGGCCATGTGCGCATCGGCCTGGCGGGCCACCGGCGGCAGCAGCAGCGGCAACCGGCCCCGCCCGACGTGATCGAGATAGGCGACCAGGCCCGCGGCCGCCGCCAGCATCGCGCGGCTGAACCGGCCGAAGCCATCCAGCGTCGCCACGCCATGCAGTTCCTTGAGGCAGGCTTCGCCCCGCGCGCTGTCAAAGCCGCGCCCATCGCGCGGCACTGTATCGAGCGGGGCATCGGCCCAGTTTTCAGGCGCCACGATTTCGCGTGCGCCAAGCCGCGCGAGGGCCGCACCCAGCCGTTCGGGCGGGCATTCCTCAAGTTCCATCCGCCCGGTCGAGATATCGCACGCGGCAAGCCCGATGGCATCGCGCAACGGGCATATGGCGGCCAGCACGTTGGATTCGCGCGGGTTCAGCAGCGCTTCCTCGGTCAGCGTGCCGGCAGTGACGAACCGCACGATATCGCGCGCGACCAGGGCCTTGGCGCCGCCGCGCTTTCTCGCTTCCTCCGGGCTTTCCACCTGCTCGGCAATGGCGACGCGGCAGCCCGCGCGGATCAGCCGTGCAAGATAGCTTTCGGCCGAATGGACGGGAACGCCGCACATCGGGATCGGGGCGCCGCCATGCTCGCCCCGGCTGGTCAGCGCTATATCGAGGATCTGCGCAGCCTGGCGGGCATCGTCGAAGAACAGTTCGAAGAAATCGCCCATGCGATAGAACAGCAGGCAATCGGGCGCCTGATCCTTGAGCGCCAGATATTGCGCCATCATCGGGGTGGGGGCGGTGGACATCGCCGCATGGGCTAGCCCAGGCGGCGCGCTTTCTCAAACCCGCGCAACAGCCTTATGAACAGGCGCAGGGAAAGCCCCGCGGATCGGGCGAGCGGCGCCACGCCCTCTTGCGCGCGGGGCGCGATCAGGGCACGGCCTTTCCGGCCTGCCAGGCGGTGCATTGCAAAAAAGAGGCCTATGCAAGTCCCCAACACACGGTTCCGGTTTCGTCTCGACTGGCAGGGCGGTGGCCTGCCCTGGCTGTCGCTGCCCGGCGTGGTTCTGGGCACTTTGCTGATCTGCCTGCCGTTCGCGCTGGTCGACGTGCCGCCGCTGATCGACGTGCCGGGCCATATGGGCGCCGCCGCGATCGAAGCGGCGGGTCCCGACAGCCCGCTGGGCAGGTATCTGGGCTGGAAATGGGTGTTCACGCTCAACATCGGCGGCGACGTGCTGATGAAAGTGCTGGGCGCCCAGCTGGGCATCCTGGCGGCGGGTTGGTGGAGCACGGTCCTGGCCACCGCGCTTTATGCCGGGGGGTGCCTTGCTCTCGTGCGCGTGGCCAACGCGCGCGGCGGCCATGGCGCACCCTGGGCGATGATGTGGGTGTTCACGTTTCCCCTGCTTACCGGGTTCCTCAACTATATCCTGGGCACCGGGCTGTCGCTCTGCGCTTTTGCCGCGGCAATCGCTCTGGAAGACAGGCCTCGCTGGCGCAGCGCATTCCTGGTGATGGCGCAGCCGTTGGCCATGCTGTGCCACGCGATCGGCGGCCTGCTGCTGGCTGTGATGATCGGCTCCAACGCGCTGGGCCGCGAACTCGATCTTCTGCCCAAAGGATGGTGGCGGCCATCGCAATGGCGTCGAGTGATCGCCACGCACGATTGGCAGGGGGCGGGGCGGCGGCTGATCGCGCTGTGCTGGCCGCTTCTGGCAACGGTGCTCACGATCGTCTTGTGGAAGCTGCTCGCGCCCGATCCGGCGCGCAGCCTCAACACCTGGCGGTGGGAGCAGAAGGGGGTGTTCCTGGGCGTCACTTTGCGCGACCAGTCCTTCGCGCTCGACGTGATCACCATGGCGGCCTGCTATCTTCTCATTCTGGGCGGATACTGGCTGGGCGGGCGGTGGAACTGGCAGCGCGCCTTGCCGGGCCTGTGCGTGCTGGTGCTTTACGCGATCATTCCGAGCGATATCAACGGCAGCGCTTTCGTCGATGTGCGGCTGTTGCCGCCGGCCATGATGCTGCTGCTGGGCCTGCAGGATTGGCGCGGCGCACGCCCGCGCGTGGCCCGCGCCGTCGCCTATGCCGGGCTCGTCCTGCTGGGCCTGCGCACGGTGGTGACAGCCGCCAGCTTTGCCGATTACGCGGACGATTTCCGGCAGCAGCTTTCCGCGCTCGAGCATGTCGAGCCGGGCAGCCGCATTCTGACTTTCGTGGAACACTCGTGCCTCGAGGAAGCGTGGCGCAACACGCGGCGCGATCACCTGGCAAGCCTTGCGAGCGTCTATCGCCAGGCCTGGGTCAACGACAACTGGGCCGTGCCCGGCCTGCACATGGTGGTGCCGCGGTTCCGCCCGGCGCGCAACTTTGCCGCCGATCCGTCGGAATTCGTGTGGTCGCGCCGCTGCCAGGGCGGACGGCTGCGCTCGATCGATTCGGCGCTGCGCTTCGCCCCAGTGGAGCGGGTGGATTACGTCTGGCTGATCGATACCGATCTGCCCCGCAATCCCGATCCGCGCCTGCGGCTGGTGTGGCAGCAGGGCCGCAGCCTGCTGTTCGCGGTGCGCCCGCTGGGCCTGCCCACATGGCAGCCGCGCGGTTTGTAATGATGCGTGTCAGCCTTCCCTCGCGCAGGTGAATGTGCAAGGGGGCTGATTAGTTTCCAGTCTGCCGGGAGAGCGCGAATGTCAGAGGAAAGCAACGTCCGGTTCACCGAACGCGAAGCGCTTTTCTACCACAACACGATCCGGCCGGGCAAAATCGAGATCATCGCTTCCAAACCGATGGCCACGCAGCGTGACCTGAGCCTGGCCTATTCGCCCGGCGTGGCCGTGCCGGTGCTGGCTATCGCCGAAGACCCGGCGACGGCTTATGACTATACCGCCAAGGGCAATCTGGTGGCGGTGATTTCCAACGGCACCGCCATTCTGGGCCTGGGCAACCTGGGCGCGCTGGCCTCGAAACCGGTGATGGAAGGCAAGGCCGTGCTGTTCAAGCGCTTTGCCGACGTCGATTCGATCGATATCGAACTGGCCACCGAAGATCCCCAGGCGTTCATCGATGCCGTCACCCTGATGGAGCCCAGCTTTGGCGGGATAAATCTGGAAGACATCAAGGCGCCCGAGTGCTTCATTATCGAGCAGGCTCTGCGCGAGCGCCTCAACATCCCCGTCATGCACGACGATCAGCACGGCACGGCGATCATCACCGCCGCCGGCCTGCTTAATGCCTGCCATCTGACGGGCCGCGCGCTGGCCGACGTCAAGGTCGTGGTCAACGGCGCCGGCGCCGCGGCGATCGCCTGCACCGAACTGATCAAGGCCATGGGCGTGCGGCACGACAACGTGATCATGTGCGATCGTTCGGGCACGATCTGGCGCGGCCGCACCGACAGCATGGACCAGTGGAAAAGCGCACACGCCGTCGATACCCTGGCGCGCACGCTGGAAGAAGCGCTGGACGGGGCCGACATTTTCCTGGGCCTTTCGGCCGCCGATGCGCTGAAGCCCGACTGGGTGAAGAAAATGGCGGCCCAGCCGATCATTTTCGCCATGGCCAACCCCGACCCTGAGATCAATCCCGACGCGGCACGCGCCGTGCGCCCGGATTGCGTGATCGCCACCGGCCGTTCGGACTATCCCAACCAGGTCAACAACGTCCTGGGCTTTCCCTATATCTTCCGCGGCGCGCTCGATGTGCGGGCGACGGCGATCAACGAGGAAATGAAGATCGCCGCGGCCACCGCGATTGCCGAGCTGGCGCGCGAACCGGTGCCCGACGAAGTGGCCGCGGCCTATGGCAAGAACCACCAGTTCGGCCTGGATTACATCATTCCCGCCCCGTTCGATCCGCGCCTGATGGAAGTGGTGTCTTCCGCCGTCGCCCGCGCGGCGATGGAAACCGGCGTGGCGCGCAAGGCGATCGAGGATTTCGATGCCTATCGCGAAAGCCTCAAGGCCCGGCTCAATCCCACCACCGCGGTGCTCACCAACGTCTATGCCAACGTCAAGCAGAACCCCAAGCGCGTGGTCTTTGCCGAGGCGGAGCAGGAAGTGGTGCTGCGCGCGGCGATCCAGTTCCGCGATTTCGGCTATGGCACGCCGGTTCTGGTCGGCCGCACCCAGGGCGTGCTCGACAAGCTTGCCGAATTGGGGGTTTCGAACCCGTCGAGCTTCGAGATCCACAACTCCAACGTCTCGCCCCTGGTCGAAGACATGGTCGCTTATCTCTATCCGCGCCTGCAGCGCCGCGGCTATCTGGAACGCGACGTGCGCCGCATGGTCAACAATGATCGCAACGTGTTCGCTTCGCTGCTCCTGGCGCTGGGCCATGCCGATGCGATGATTTCGGGCACCACCCGTCCGTTCGCCCAGACCATGAAGGAAATCCGCCGCGTGCTCGAGCCCAAGCCGGGCCATCTGCCGTTCGGCGTGCATCTGATGGTGGGCAAGAACCGCACCGTGTTCCTGGCCGATACCACGGTCAACGAACGGCCCAACGCCCAGGAACTGGCCGATATCGCGATCGAAACGGCCGCCGTTGCCCGCCGCATGGGCCACGAGCCGCGCGTGGCGTTCCTGTCTTATTCCACGTTCGGCAATCCTTACGGCAAGTGGCTCGATGCGCTGCGCGATGCCGTGGCGATCCTCGACGAACGCCAGCCGGGGTTCGAGTACGAAGGCGAAATGGCGCCCGATGCCGCGCTCAACCCGCGCATCATGCAGACCTATCCGTTCTGCCGTCTGTCTGGCCCCGCCAACGTGCTGATCATGCCCGGCCTGCAATCGGCCAACATATCGGCCAAGTTGCTGCGCGAACTGGGTGGCAATGCGGTGATCGGGCCGATGCTGCTGGGCATGGAAAAGCCGGTGCAGATCGCCCCGATGACCGCCATCGCGCCCGACCTGCTCACTCTCGCCGTGCTTGCGGCGGCGGGCATCACCGCCTGAGGCCAAGCCGTGCTCAACCCCGGGCCGCGTGCACAAGTCCAGCGGCTCGGGGACGACCGAGATCGGTGGTTAGTGGACGTCCACCGATCCATAAAGAGTAGCGCTCCCGTTTCTATTGTGCAGCATCCGCTCAATCTCTTCTCGGAATGTCGTTAGAGATGGATAATCGGTTTCAAAGCGCGTGCTACAGCGATTATCTGGTTCGTACCAATTTGCCAAAGAAACATCGGCGAGAAGCCCTCCGGTCGCTCCTTTAGGGGCGATGGCCAGCTTGGTGATTGCTGTATATTGTCCATCTTTCTCAAAGCCCCAACTGCAAAGTATGGGGCTGCCTGGAGTGATCGGATAGGCGGAAAGCGAGGCAGCGAAATCGCCTAAATCTTGCCATTGAACCCACATGCCGTTGCGCCCACTGAAATGAGGGGTCTCCACTTTCGCTTTCAGCCACCCAAAGTCATCGCCGTCACGGCTGAATTCATATTCGAAAACGAAATTGCTGTTCATATGCCAATAGTGGACGGTCAGTCACATGTCCGCAAGTGGGGTGGTGCGGACAAAGCGGCCCGCAATGTGATCATATTTTTTTCGCGCAGAGGCACAGAGGCGCACAGAAAACCGTGATCGGTCAATCGACGTTGTTCGCGCCCTAGAGCATAATCCGACGTGATAGAGTCGTTTGCGGTTCCCTTGGCGCTGAAAATCTGATTCATCCTGTTTGCTGGATAGGAGGCCAGCAGGCATGGTGAGACCGATATCCGAGGATTTGCGGTCGCGGGTGATCGCGG
>NZ_JBYNTS010000013.1:0-77872 GCF_057784975.1 Novosphingobium sp. DS6-6
GCAAATCCTCGGATATCGGTCTCACCATGCCTGCTGGCCTCCTATCCAGCAAACAGGATGAATCAGATTTTCAGCGCCAAGGGAATCGCAAACGACTCTATCAGGTCGGATTATGCTCTAGTCGCTCTTGTCGGCCAGGCATTTTTCACGATTCCTCTCCTGTCACTCGTCGCGAGCGCTTCACTGGCGCCACTGCTGCCGGCACCTGCCGGGGCGGGAAAGAAGGCTCAACATCGCGTTCGCCGCGGTGCCGACCGGATGATCCTCCCCGGCGCGGGGAAAGCCTTGTGCGGTTACCGCCCGCGAAACGTCCATTGCCCCAGCAGATGCCAGTTCCCGCCGCCCTGGGGCAGGCGTTGCAGGGCATGCAGGTCAAGGCCGGCGAACGCGAACGACACGGCTTCAAAGCGGCCTGCCAGCGCAACCTGCAGCGCGCGGGCTTCGGCACGGGGCACCTTGTTCTGGATCGTGACGTGAAAGCGCGGCCGGCCCTGGTCGGCCTGGCCCAGCAATCCGCGCAGCGTGGCAGACAGATCGGCGTGCACGGCTTCGAGCGCCGGGCTCCGTACCGCTATGGCCGTGCCGCTGCCCAGGTCGATCACGCCGGCGAGCCCGGCCATGGGCGGCGGCGTCGCGGCGCATAGCCGGGCAAGCAGGCGCCGTACTTCGGCTTCCGCAGAGGGAGGCAGCGCGTGGAACAGCGTGACGTGCGCCGGCACGTGGTTGCGCTCAGGCGGATAGTGGGCGCGGCGCAGGCCATCCATCTCGCCGAAAAGCGCGGCGGGCAACCGGGCTGCCAGAACCAGAGGCCCGCTCACCCGGCGTGCGCCGCCGCGGGATTACAGTTCACCACGCGCACGGCGAATGGCAAACCACTTGGCAACATTGGCATTATGCTGTGCCAGCGTATCCGCGAAGACATGCCCCCCGGTGCCATCGGCCACCATGAACAGCGCTTCCGTTCTGGCCGGGTGCAGCACGGCCTCGATCGAGGCGCGCCCGGGGTTGGTGATCGGGCCCTTGGGCAAACCGGTCATGGCATATGTGTTGTAATCGTTGACCGCCTGGATTTCCGACTGGCGGATGCGGCGGCCCAGCGGCTTGCCCCGGGTTATCGGATAGATGATCGTGGGATCGGCCTGAAGCAGCATGCCCTGGCGCAGGCGGTTGGAATAGAGGCCGGCCACCATGCGGCGTTCGCTGGGCTTGCCGGTTTCCTTTTCCACGATCGACGCCAGGATCAGCGCTTCCTGCGGCGTCTTGGCCACGGTATCGGGGCTGCGCTTGGCCCACAAGGCGGCCAGGGTCCTGGCCATGGCCCCCTGCATGCGCGCCAGCACGGCTTTGCGCGGTTCGCCCCGGCGGAATTCATAGCTGTCGGGCAGGACGGTGCCTTCTTCCGGCACGGCGACCGTGCCGGTCAGCAGTGGCTGCGCCATCAGCCTTTCCTGCACCATGATCGCCGGCATGCCTTCCGGTATGGCGACCAGCCGACGCAGCGTGCCCTCCTCACCCTGCAGGATCCTGAGGATAGCCGATCCGCTGGCCCGCGCCGGCAAGCTGAATTCCCCGGCCTTGATCGGCGCCGCATCGCCCAGCAGGCGTGCCCGCGCCCGGAAAGTGGCGGCAGACGCGACGGCCCCTTCGGCTTCCAGTTTGGTTGCGATGGTATAGACGCTGGCCCCATCGGGCACGATGAAAGCGGTATCCTTGTCAAGCGGCCCCGGGCCGTACCAGCCCCACAGGAAATGGACGCCCCAGCCCATCGCCAGAAGCAGCACCCCCAGGATTGCCAACCGAACCTTGCCGACGCGGGCGACCATGGGGAAGCGCCTCCTTCGATTGCGACGCCGCCGGATCCTGCGGCTCAAAGCGCCTTGAGAACGAGGCTGGCGTTGGTGCCGCCAAAGCCGAACGAATTGTTGAGCACGGCCCGCACCGGGCGCTTTTTCGCGACATGCGGCACCAGGTCCACCCCTTCGGTCCCTTCATCGGGATTGTCGAGGTTGAGCGTCGGGGGCACGATCTGATCGCGAATGGCCAGAATGCAGAAGATCGCTTCGACCGCGCCCGCGCCACCCAGAAGGTGGCCGATAGCCGACTTGGTGCTGCTCATCGAGGCACCGCCCAGATCGGCGCCCAGCACCCGCTTGACCGCGCCAAGCTCGATCGTGTCGGCCATGGTCGAGGTGCCGTGGGCATTGACGTAATCGATCTCACCGGCTTGAAGCCCCGCCTTGCGCAGGGCCATGCGCATGGCCAGTTCCGCCCCCTTGCCTTCGGGATGCGGCGCGGTGACGTGATAGGCATCGCCAGACAGGCCATAGCCCACCACTTCGGCATAGATCCGGGCGCCGCGCGCCTTGGCGTGCTCGTATTCCTCGAGAACCAGCACGCCCGCGCCTTCGCCCATGACAAAACCGTCGCGGTCCTTGTCATAAGGGCGGCTGGCCTGCTCCGGCCTGTCGTTGAAGCTGCAGTTGAGCGCGCGCGCCTGGGCAAAGCCGGCCACGCCCAGCGGGTTGATCGTGCTTTCCGCGCCACCGGCCAGCATGACGTCGGCATCGCCGTCCTTGATCATCCGTGCGGCATCGCCGATCGAATGGGCGCCGGTGGAACAGGCGGTGACGACCGCGTGGTTGGGGCCCATGAGGCCATACTTGATGGAAACCTGGCCCGAAATCAGATTGATCAGCCGGCCATGCACGAAGTGCGGCGAAACCCGGCCCGGCCCTTTTTCATGCAGAACGATCGATTCGCTTTCGATCCCCGGCAGCCCGCCGATGCCCGAACCGATCGAGCAGCCAGTGCGCTGCTTGAGATCCTCGTCCATCTCGGCAAGGCCCGCATCTTCTAGAGCCTGACCGGCCGCATCGATGCCATAGACGATGAACGGATCGACCTGGCGCTGGATCTTGTGATCGACCCGCCTGGACGCATCGAACCCGTAAGGGTGATCGGCCGGCTTGACCTCGCAGGCGATCTGGCACTTCTGGTTGCTGGCGTCGAACCGGGTGATCGGCCCGGCACCAGACTTGCCGGCGAGCAGATTGGCCCAGGTGGTTTCCACGTCCGCGCCCAGCGGGGTGACGAGGCCAAGGCCGGTTACGACGACACGACGCATTGCATTCTCCGCAAAATCGCAAACGAACAGGCCCAGCCCCGCATGCAAAGGGGCTGAGCCTGCCGAAATCCTCCCCTGCTGCCACTGCCTTCCAACAGGCCGCGGACGTCAGGGGGAAGCGGGGCGATCAGCCCTTGTTTTCGTCGATGTAATTGATCGCGTCCGAGACGGTGGAAATTTTCTCCGCCGCATCGTCCGGGATTTCGACACCGAATTCTTCTTCAAAGGCCATGACCAGCTCGACAATGTCGAGCGAGTCAGCGCCGAGATCGTCGATGAAGCTGGCGTCTTCGGTAACCTTGTCGGCCTCGACGCCGAGGTGCTCGACAACGATCTTCTTAACGCGGTCGGCGGTATCGCTCATTATATGCCCCTTCGCAGGAAACAGGTTGGCAGGAAACTTGATAGGTCGTCGCAGCTCAGCCATCGCCCTAATAGGCTGTTGAACCGCTGGCAAGAGGCGCCCGCATCCCAGCCTTTCAGCCGTGGGGCACAAGCGCCGGTCGGAACGCGCCGCCGATCAGCCCTTGAGCTGCTCGACGACACGAATGTTGAGTTCGCGCAACTGCTTGGGTTCGGCCGGCGAAGGCGCGCCCATCAGCAGGTCTTCGGCCCGCTGGTTCATCGGGAACAGGGTGATTTCGCGCAGGTTCTGCGCCCCGCACAGCAGCATGACGATGCGATCGACGCCGGCCGCCATCCCGCCGTGGGGCGGCGCGCCATACCGGAACGCGCGATAGAGCCCGCCGAAACGCTCTTCCACGTCGGCCTTGGTCAGGCCGACGATTTCGAACGCCTTGACCATCGTTTCGGGCGACTGGTTGCGGATCGAGCCCGAGGCGATTTCATAGCCGTTGCACACCAGGTCGTACTGGAAGGCTTTGATCGTCAGCGGGTCCCGGCCTGCCAGCGCGTCCATCCCGCCCTGCGGCATGGAGAATGGGTTGTGGCTGAATTCCACTTTCTTGCTGTCTTCGTCCCATTCGTAGAACGGAAAATCGACGATCCAGCACAGCCTGAACGCGTCTTCGTCCACCACACCAAGCTGCGCGCCCACGCGGTTGCGCGCCAGCCCGGCCAGCCTGGCGGCCTGATCAGCCTTGCCGGCGGCAAAGAACAGTCCGTCGTTTTCGCCCAGGCCCAGCTCGGCATAGAGCGCGGCCATGCCTTCAACCCCGTGATTCTTGGCGATCGGCCCGCCGAATTCGCCACCCTTGCGGGTGACATAGCCAAGCCCGGCATGGCCTTCGGCGCGTGCCCAGTCGTTCATTTCGTCGAAGAACTTGCGGCTCTTGTCCGCCGTGTTCGGCGCGGGAATCGCGCGCACCACGCCGCCCGTCCCCACGATCTTTTCGAACAGGCCAAAGCCGGACTGGCCAAAGTGATGCGAGACGTCGCTGATGATCAGCGGGTTGCGCAGGTCCGGCTTGTCCGAGCCATACTTCAGCATCGCTTCGTCATAGGGAATGCGCGGGAACTGTCCGATCGGGGTGACCGGCCGGCCATCGGCAAAGGCTTCGAACACGCCGCCGATCACCGGTTCCATCGTTTCCCAGACTTCTTCCTGGGTGACGAAACTCATTTCCAGGTCGAGCTGGTAGAATTCGCCCGGCAGGCGGTCGGCGCGCGGGTCTTCGTCACGAAAGCACGGGGCGATCTGGAAATAACGGTCGAAGCCCGCGACCATCAGCAGTTGCTTGTACTGCTGCGGCGCCTGGGGCAAGGCATAGAAACGGCCAGCGTGGATACGGCTGGGCACGAGGAAATCGCGCGCACCTTCGGGGCTCGATGCCGTGAGGATCGGGGTGGAATATTCGGTGAAGCCCGCCGCTTCCATCCGGCGGCGCATGTCGGAAATGATCCGGGTGCGCTTGACGATATTGGCGTGCAGCGTTTCGCGCCGCAGATCGAGAAAGCGATAGCGCAGGCGGATATCCTCGGGATAGTCCTGCTCGCCCGCCACCGGCATCGGCAGCTCTTCCGCCGCCGAAAGAACGGTTGCCGTCCTGGCGAACACCTCGATGGCGCCGGTCGCAAGATTGGGATTGATCGTCGCCGCGTTGCGGGCTTTCACCACGCCCTCGATCGTCACCACGCTTTCCACGCGTACCGCTTCCAGCAGGGGCAATGCCGCGCTGTCGCTGTCGGCGACGATCTGGGTGATCCCGTAGTGATCGCGCAGATCGACGAACAGCACGCCGCCGTGGTCGCGCTTGCGATGCACCCAGCCCGAAAGGCGCACGTCTGCGCCGACATGCTCGCGCGAAAGGGCGCCGCAGGTGTGGGAACGATAAGGATGCATCGAAACTCTTTCCAATCGGTCTGCAATAAGGCAGGTGAGGCAGGGTCAATGGTCAGGCGCGGCCAAGAGGCGATGGCCGCGCGTTTGTCAAGCCGCCGCTCCCGGACGGGGGCACCACCGGCCCCAGCCGTCCGCGGGCGTCAGCCACGTGCGGGCGGTACGGGCCATACAGAAAAGAACGATGAAGATACACCCGCTGATCACCACCACCGACGCCCTTGCCGAACTATGCGCGCGGCTGGCCAGGTCCCAGTTCGTGACCGTCGATACCGAATTCATGCGCGAGAACACCTACTGGCCTGAATTGTGCCTGGTGCAGATCGCCAATGAAGAGGAGGCCGCGGCGATCGATCCCCTGGCCCCGGGCATCGATCTGGCGCCGTTGCTCGATCTCCTGGTGAACAACGAAGACGTGCTCAAGGTCTTCCATGCCGGCGGACAGGATGTGGAAATCGTCTACAACCTCTCCGGCCGCACGCCGCACCCGATCTTCGATACCCAGATCGCGATGATGGCCCTCTCGCAAAGCGAACAGATCGGCTATTCGAACCTGGTCGAAGCCTGGCTCGGCCTGTCGATCGACAAGGGCGCGCGCTTTACCGACTGGTCGCGCCGGCCGCTGACCGACCGCCAGATCGAATATGCGATTGGCGATGTCACGCATCTTGCCAAGATTTTTCCCCGCATGCTCAAGCGCCTGATCAAGACCGGGCGCGGCGAGTGGCTGGACATCGAGATGGAAAAGCTGGCCGACCCGGAAAACTATCGCAACGATCCGGCCCAGGTCTGGGAAAAAATCCGCCCGCCCAGCCGCAATCCCGCCGTGCTGGGCCGCTTGCGCGCGCTGGCCGCCTGGCGCGAAACCGAGGCGATGGACAAGAACATTCCGCGCGGGCGCATCATGCGCGATGAAACCCTGGCCGACATTGCCAGCCATCCGCCGCGCGAACAGCACGATCTGGCCAAAGTGCGCGGTCTTTCCGCCGGCTGGAAGGACAATGACATCGGCCGCCGCCTAATGCAGACCCTGGCCGATGCCAGGCCGTTGAGCGAGGCCGAAATGCCGCCGCGCGCGCCGCGCGGGGCACCGCTGGGCAAGGAAGGCGCGCTCGTGGCCGACCTCCTCAAGCTGCTGCTCAAGATTCGCAGCCGCGAGATCGACGTGGCATCCCGCCTGCTGGCCCGCAGCGACGATCTGGAAGCGCTCGCCGCCGGGCAGCGCAAGGGCCTTGCGCTTCTGGAAAGCTGGCGTTTCGACCAGTTCGGCCGCGATGCGCTGGAACTGGTGGAGGGACGCCTGGCCTTTGCCGTGGTGAACGGCAAGCTCAAGATGGCGCATATCGACCATATCGGCGGCAGTGGAGGCGGTAGCGCCGATGCCGGTCCGGCCGAACAGGCGGAGCAATGAGCACCTATCTGCCCACGCTCAAGCAACTGCAATACCTGGTGGCGCTGCACGAGCATGGCCATTTCGGCAAGGCGGCCGATTTCTGCTTCGTATCGCAGTCCACCCTTTCGGCCGGCCTGCGCGAGCTTGAATCGCTGCTGGGCGTAACGCTGGTGGAGCGGACACGCCGGGTCGTGCGTTTCACGCCGCTGGGCAATCAGGTGGTGGCCAAGGCCCACCGCCTGCTGCGCGAAGCCGAAGAACTTTCCGAACTGGTGCGATCGCACGGCGTACCCCTGGCCGGCGAACTGCGGATGAGCGTCATCCCGACCATCGCCCCGTTCCTGCTGCCGCGCATCCTGCCCCGGCTGCGCCATGAACGGCCGCATCTCAAGCTGTTTCTGCGCGAAGAGCCCAGTGCCGCAGCCATCGAATCGCTGCACCATGGCCGTGCCGACTGCGTGCTGCTCGCCTTGCCTTTTGCCACCGGCGATGTGGACGTCGCCCCGCTCTTCGACGACCGGCTCTTCGTGGCTTTCCCCAAGGACGATCCGCGCGATCCCCCTGATTCGGTGCCGCCCTCGCTGATCGATCAGAACCGCCTGCTGCTGCTGGAAGACGGGCACTGCCTGAAAGAGCATGCGCTGGCCGCGTGCAACCGGCCCGAACTGCGCGCCAGCGCGACGATGATCGGCACCAGCCTGCACACCCTGGTGCAAATGGTCGACAATGGCCTGGGGCTTACGATGCTGCCGGAAATGGCGCTCAATGCCGGCATCCTGCATGATACCCACATCGTCGCGCGCCCTTTGCAATCGGATCATGCCTATCGCGAAATCGCGCTGATCTGGCGAAAGAACTCGCCGCGCGCCGATGAATTCCGCTTGCTGGCCGGCGAACTGAGCGCCAACTGAGGCTGTCCATGCCGCCCAAAGCCCGGCTGGCGTTCAATCCATGTGCTTGAGGCCGACGCGCAGATAATCCCAGCCGGTGATCAGGGTAAGCATCGCGGCGCCCCACAATGTCGTCAGTCCCACGGTGTGCGGCACGTTGATGACGATGCCCGAAAGCGTGAACGTCCACCATGGCATCGCCCCGCCCAGGATCAGCGCGCCGAGCGCCACCATCTGGAACGTGGTTTTCCATTTGGCCAGCTTGGACACCGGCACCGAAACCTGGATGCCGCCCAGAAATTCGCGCAGGCCCGAAACCGCGATTTCGCGCAGCAGGATCACCAGTCCGGCAATCACGTGCATGTCGCCCACATAGGGGCCGGTCAGCACGCCCTGCGCGGTCAGCACCAGGATGACCGCGGCAACCATGATCTTGTCGGCGATCGGATCGAGGAACACGCCCAGCTTGGACACGGTGCCCTGGGCCCGCGCCAGATAGCCGTCGAAATAGTCCGTCACGCCCATCAGGCAGTACATGGCAAAGCCCAGGCCATAGCCGGTGGGCCAGCCGGGCCACCACAGAAGCGCCACCAGCAACGGTACGGTCACGATGCGCGAAAGCGTCAGGAGGTTGGGCAGCGTCAACATGATCGTTTTGCAATAAGACGCCGGTGGCCAACATGGAAACAGTTTGTGCACCATCTTGTCCCACGGCGCGCCGCCACCCATCTTGCTTAGGCCGCGGCCAAACGCCGCGACTGCAAGCTTGCCTCTTGCTCGTCTCGCACGGGGCGCTAAGGCAGGCGGAACACCGACCTGGGATGCCCGGCACCGCTTCGCATGACCACTTCCACGCATCTGCTTCGCGCCCGCCGCTTTCTGCCGCTGTTCATCACCCAGTTGCTGGGTGCGTTCAACGACAACCTGTTCAAGAACGCGATGGTGCTGTTCGTCGTGTTCAACGTCTACAGTTCGGAACAGGCCGAAGCGCACTTTTCCGGCCTGGCGACGGCGCTGTTCATCATGCCGTTCGTGGCGCTTTCGGCGCTATCGGGTCAGTTGGCCGACATGCGCGACAAGGCCCGGATCATCCGCATCGTCAAGACCTGCGAAATCGCGATCATGGTCGTGGGCGCGGCCGGCCTGCTGCTGGCGTGGAAAGGCATCCATATCGAAGGACTGGCCATTCCGCTGATGCTGCTGGCGCTTTTTGCGATGGGCGTGCATTCCACGTTCTTCGGCCCGATCAAGTATGCGATCCTGCCCCAGCATCTTCATGCCGAAGAAGTGCTGGCGGGCACCGGCCTGGTCGAGGCCGGCACCTATCTCGCCATTCTGGCCGGCACGATCGTGGCCGGCTATATTTCGGCCCCCGCGGCGGCGATCACCGTGATCGTCACCGCCTTGATCGGCTTTGTCGCCGGGCGCCGGGTGCCCGATGCGCCGCCCGAAGTGCCTGCCCAGCCGCTTGCCCTGCCTTTGCTGCGGCCGTTCCTGGCGCGTCCGCGCGGCATCGTCCGGGCGCTCGGGATGGTGCCGGTGGTGATCGCGGATCAGGTCGTTTCGCTCTATCGCCTGGTCCACGCCACCACGCGCCATCCGCGGGTGTTTCTGGCCATTGCCGCGATCAGTTTCTTCTGGGCCGTGGCGGCGATCCTGTTCGTGCAATTTCCGCCGCTGGCCAAGAACGTGCTGGGCTGCAGCAAGGAAGTGGCCAGCCTGTTTCTGGTGGTTTTCTCGGTCGGCATCGCGATCGGCTCGATGTCGATCAACCGCCTGCTCAAGGGCACGGTATCGGCGCGCTATGCACCAGCCTGCGTGGTGGGGACAGGGCTGTTCGTGGCCGCGTTTCATTTCGTCTGTGCCGCCTGGCCGGCGCCGCAGGGGCAGAACCTGCTTGACCTTACCCAGTTCATCACCACGCCGCTGGCCCTGCCGCTCCTGGCCACGCTGCTGGGCACTTCGATCACCGGCGGCATGTTCATCGTGCCGCTCTACGCCTTTCTCACCACGGTCGTCGAAAAATGCGAAGCGGCCCGCACGATCGCCGCCAACAACGTGGTCAATTCGGCGGCGATGCTCTGCGGCTCGCTGCTGGCCATGGTGTTGACCGCGGCCGGCGTGCGGCTGGTCGATCAGTTGCTGGTTACCGGCCTGTTATGCCTGGTTTCGGCTTGGCCGGCCTGGCTGCTTTATCGCGCCGAAATCGCCCATGAGGGCCAACGCGAAGCACACACGTTCGACGAGATGGTCAACTGACGAAGGCGACAATGGCCATGAAGCAGGCGCAATAGGCCATCAGGAAGTCCTTCACGTCCTGCAGCGTGATCCGTTTCCAGTCCACCGGCCGGGAACGCAGTGCGGCGCGCTCAATCGCCGCAATCACTTCCGGTTCGAACACCGGCATGGGCAACAGCACGCGGCGCGGCAAGCTGGCACGGAAGGGATGGCGCGTGGCCGGTTCCGATGGGCATGGGGGAAAGGGCGCTTGATCGGGCATGGTCGCTGCGTGTAACGCGAATTTAACCATGATGGCACCAAGCTGAGAGCAGGAACTTGGGCCACCGTTCCGCACTGGGACAGCCCCAAAGAACAGGCGGGCCACGCCGGAAGCGTGACCCGCCCTTGGCGATCGTATTGGCTGCTGGCGCGATCAGATGTCGTTGCCCAGCGCGCCTTTCACTTTGCCCACGGCCTGCTGACCCTTGCCCTTGGCCCGCTGCGCATCGCCTTCGGCTTCAAGCCGCGCGTTGCCGCTGGTCCGGCCGGCCGCTTCCTTGACATTGCCGACCGCTTCGTTCGCCAGGCCCTTGGCCCGATCCTTGAGCTCACCCATGGTGCATCTCCTTGCAGATAAGGGACGGAAACGGCCGCAAACAAATGGAATAGGGCCGCATCCCATGCAGCAACTACGCGCCATGCAAGCACTTGGTTCCGCGCCGGGCGGATGGGCGTGCTAGGCCGTTCCCCCGGCCATATCCACGATGCGATCCCACTCTTCCCGCCGCACGGCCGATACCGAAAGGCGCGACAGGCGCAGCAAGTCCATTCCGGCAAGGGCAGGCGTCGCTTTGATCGTCTTGAGCGTGACGGGGCTGGCGAGCCTTGCCACCGGCCTTACCTTGACCGCCGCCCATTTGCCTTCCGGATCGGTCGGGTCGGTCAATCCCGGCGCGCTTATGGTTGCAATACCAACTATTTCCTTGCCGATGTTGGAATGATAGAAGAACGCCAGATCGCCTTTCCTCATCGTCCGCAGGTTGCGTGCGGCCATATGGTTGCGCACGCCGTCCCAAGTTCCTTCCTTTTCGCTGACCAGATCGTCCCAGCTGTAAACGTCGGGTTCGGATTTCATCAGCCAAAGCTGCGTATCGGCGTTTATCTCGATCATGGAAACCTTGCGGCAAATGAGAGTAGAGGCGCGCCCATACCGTATTTTCCCATGGGGAGCCAAATGAACCGCGATAGTTTGCCCGTCCTGTCTCTCGCTGCCGATCCGGCAGACCTTTCGCGCGATATCGGCGCCAGTTTCCGGCAGTTCGGTTTCGCCCTGGTCGAGGATCACGGCCTCGATGCCGACCTGGTGGCACGGGCCTGGGCCCTGACGCAGGCCTTCTTTGCCCTGCCGGACGCGCAGAAGCGCGCCTATGCCATTCCAGGCATCGGCGGCGCGCGCGGCTATACGCCGTTTCGCACCGAAATCGCCAAGGGGGCCAAGGTCAGCGATCTCAAGGAATTCTGGCACGTGGGGCGCGATCTGCCGGCCGGGCACCGGCTGGCCGGCACCATGCCCCCCAACGTCTGGCCCGCAGAGCCCGACAACTTTCGCGAGACGTTCACCGCCCTCTACGCCGCGTTCGATGCGGTCGGCGCCCGTATCCTCTCGCGCATCGCGGTGTGGCTGGGGCTTGACGAGCGCTGGTTCGATCCGGCCATCGCGGATGGCAATTCGGTGCTGCGCCTGCTGCACTATCCGCCCGTGCCAGGAGCGCCGGATGGCGCGATCCGTGCCGGGGCACACGAAGATATCAATCTCATTACCCTGCTGCTCGGCGCGGAAGAAGCCGGGCTCGAACTTCTCGCGCGTGACGGGCGCTGGATCGAAGTCTCGCCACCGCCCGGTGCGCTGGTCGTCAACATCGGCGACATGCTTCAGCGCCTGACCAATCATGTGCTGCCCTCTACCACCCACCGCGTGCGCAATCCCGAAGGCGCGCGCGCCGGTTTCAGCCGCTATTCGATGCCGTTTTTCCTGCACCTGCGCAGCGATTTCGCTTTCCAGACTCTGCCGCAATGCGTGACCCCGGAAAATCCCGATCGCTATCCCGTTTCGATCACGGCCGACGATTACCTGCAGGAACGTTTGCGCGAAATCGGCCTGAAAACGTAAGTGCGACACGGTTCTGTAACCGCGTTGTCAAACAGCGGGCGGATTACGCGAGGGGGACCTGTTGCACTGCACAAAGGGAATGCCGATGCGCTTACCGCTGATCCCCCCATCCGATCTTACCGACGAGCAGAAACCGCTTTACGAGGCGATGCGCCAGGGCATTGCCGGTAATTTCAATGCGTTCAAGGCCATCGACGAAACCGGCGCGCTGATGGGACCATGGAATCCCTGGCTGCATTCCCCGCGCATCGGCAAGGCGATCTGGGATCTGACGCTGGCGCTGACGGCAGAAGCCACCGTGCCCGATCGCGTGCGGCAGGTGGTGATCCTGGCTGTCGGCGCGCGGTTCGACGCGGCTTACGAAATCTATGCCCATGTCGCCGTGGCTGAAAAGGAAGGCATGAGCGCCGAGCGCCTGGCGACGCTGACAGCCGATCTCAAGCCGGCCGACCTCGCGCCCGATGAAAGCGTGGCATTCGATCTTGCCTATGCTCTGGTGCGCGGCGGCGTGCTGCCCGAGCCGGTCTATGCCCTGGCGGTCAAGACGTTCGGCCAGGACGGGGCCAACGAGCTGATTTTCCTGGTCGGGCTCTATGCGATGGTCTCGGTCACGCTCAACGGCTTCAATGTGCCGGTGCCCGAACGCGAATAGGCCGCTGGACGCGAAAAGCCTGATGGGACGCGAAAAGCCCGGTGATCTGTGGGGCTATTTCGGGGAGAGGACTGGTGGAGCCGAGGGGGATCGAACCCCTGACCTCTACAATGCCATTGTAGCGCTCTCCCAGCTGAGCTACGGCCCCACGTGTTCCGGCAACGCGGTGAGGATCACATCCTCGATAAAAAACAAAGGCTTATGCAGAATGGTGGAGCCGAGGGGGATCGAACCCCTGACCTCTACAATGCCATTGTAGCGCTCTCCCAGCTGAGCTACGGCCCCAAGATATCTGCCAGGACGCCCTGGGAGGCACCCTGCCCGTGGCGACAGCCGGCGGAAGCCGCGCCTCTAAGGGACGGGCTTGCGACTGACAAGAGCCTTTTTTGGGCTGCCGGGTATTTTTCGCCCGGGCCGGCCGCACCTGTCGCAGGGACACGCGCGGCGGCCGGTGCCATCGCGTCAGTTCTCTTCGTCCTCGCCGTCGTGCGCGCCGACGCCCAGATCGTCGTCACCGCCCAGATCCACATCGTTGTCGGGCGAATCGCCGTCATCGTCGATGTCCAGATCCTCGTCGGCCAGATCGACGTCCGCAACGCTTTCGACCTTCTCCTTCTGAATTTCCTCATAAGGAATCGGCTGCTTGGATTTCAGCACCGGCTCGGGATGCCAGGCATACTTGCATTCAACGCACGTTACCGGATCGGCATTACCGAGGTCGTAAAAGCGGGTGCCGCATTTCGGACAGCTATGCTTGGCGCCCCATTCAGGCTTGACCATGAAAAATCCTCGAAAAGTTCGCCCGCTGCCGTGGCACGGACCGAAACCAAAAAAGCCTCTTGGGGGCGCATCGCCCGGAAATCAAGCGTGCACAACACAGACGGCGGCGCGCGCCTTGCCATAGTGGCCGCGCGCTGTCAAAAGCCGCGCGTTTTTGCAGCTTCCTTTTGCAAGCAGGAAAGAGCGATCTCTTGAGCAGCCACGCCGATCCCGCCCTCATGCGCCCTCGCCGCTTTGCTGCCCAGGGGCCACTCAAGGGCCGGATTCGCGTGCCGGGCGACAAGTCGATCAGCCACCGCTCGATCATGCTGGGCGCGCTGGCGGTGGGCGAAACCCGCGTGACCGGCCTGCTCGAAGGTGAAGACGTGCTGTCCACTGCTGCGGCCATGCGGGCCATGGGCGCCGCTATCGAACGCCAGCCGGATGGCGACTGGCTGGTGGCGGGGGTTGGCGTGGGCGGCCTGCTGCAACCGGCGGGTGCGCTCGACATGGGCAATTCGGGCACGTCCACCCGCCTGCTCATGGGCCTGGTTGCCAGCCATCCCATCACCACCTGCTTCATTGGCGATGCCAGCCTGTCGCGGCGGCCGATGGGCCGGGTGATCGATCCGCTGTCGCAGGCGGGCGCGCGCTTCACCGCCTATCCCGGCGGGCGCCTGCCGTTGCTCGTCGAAGGCGCGACAACGCCGGTTCCGCTCACCTACCGCCTGCCGATCGCCTCGGCGCAGGTCAAAAGCGCGGTGCTTCTCGCAGGGCTCAACACGCCGGGGATCACCACGGTGGTTGAGCCGGTGCCCACCCGCGACCATTCCGAACGGATGCTCAAGGGCTTCGGCGCCGATCTGTCGGTCGACATCGCGGCGGACGGCGCACGCGTGATCCGCCTGCGTGGCGAGGCCGACCTGCAGCCGCAGGCGATCACCGTGCCGGGTGATCCTTCGTCTGCCGCATTCTTCGTGGTGGCGGCCCTCATCGTGCCGGGATCGGATCTGGTGATCGAAAACGTCGGCCTCAATCCCACCCGCGCCGGGCTGTTCGACGTACTGCGCCAGATGGGCGGCAACATCGAGGAACTCGACCGTCGCGACGTGGGCGGTGAGCCGGTGGCAGACCTGCGCGTGCGTGCATCGGTCCTTTCGGCCATCGATGTCGATCCGGCAGTCGTGCCCAGCATGGTCGATGAATTTCCCGTGCTGTTCGTCGCCGCTGCCCATGCCGGCGGCCGCACCGTCACGCGCGGGCTGGAAGAATTGCGCGTGAAGGAATCGGACCGGATCACGGTGATGCGCGTGGCGCTGGAACAGGCCGGCGCGCGGGTTCTCGAAACCGAAGACGGCCTGATCATCGACGGCAGCGGCGGAGAACCGCTGCGCGGCAGTGCCGACCAGCCGGTGGCGACGCATCTCGATCATCGCATCGCCATGGCCATGGCCGTGGCTGGCCTTGCCAGCGCCAATGGCGTGGAGGTGGACGACACCCGCCCCATCGCCACCAGTTTTCCCGCGTTCGAACAACTGATCGCCACGGCCACCGGGCAATGATTCCGGTGCGCGAGCAAGGAAAACGATCATGACGATCATCGCCATCGACGGCCCGACCGCCTCGGGCAAAGGCACGATCGCCCGCGCGCTCGCCGCCCATTTCGGGCTGCCGCACCTCGATACCGGCCTGCTCTACCGGGCCGTGGGCCGCCAGGTGGCGCTGAACGGCGGCGACCCCGACGATCCTGCCGCCGCCCTGGCCGCGACGGCCTTTCCCGAAAACCTGCTTGCCGATCCCGAACTGCGCTCCGAACAGACCGGCGGGCTTGCCAGCCGGGTATCGATCCACCCGGGGGTGCGGGCCGCCCTGCTGGCGCGGCAGCAGGCCTTTGCCGATCAGCCCGGCGGCGCCGTGCTCGACGGGCGCGATATCGCCACGGTGATCGCGCCGCATGCCCAGGCCAAGCTGTTCGTCACCGCCAGCGTCGCTGCCCGCGCGCTGCGCCGCTGGGCGGAAATGACGGCGCAGGGCCGCAGCGTCAGCCGGGAAGAGATCGAAGCGGACCTGGCCGCCCGCGATGCCCGCGATGCCGGCCGCGCCACCGCACCGTTGCGTCAGGCACCCGATGCGGCGCTGCTCGACACGTCTGCGCTGGGCCGTGAAGCGGCCATCGCCGCGGCCATTGCGCTGGTGCAAAAGCAGTTGGACGCTGCCAGAAGTTAACCCCACGCTACGCAGCTATCCTTATTGCTTTTCCGCTCTGAAAGGCTCGGCACCGTTGCCGTTCTTCCGTTGCACGACGCACCTTGCAACGGAGAACATCATGTTTCGCAAGCAGGAATTGAGCGAATCCGCGTTGCGTGAGGGTGGCCCCGGCGCGTCTGCCACAATGTCTGCAGACGAAGCGCAAACCCGCCGCTTTCCCCGGATCGGCGTGCAGATGCCAGTGCGGATCAAGCATGGGGCGGTGCGCGGCACGGTCATGCTCAAGGACCTGACGCCATACGGCGCGCGGATCGAGGGGCTGGCAAAGCAGCGCATCGGCGAGCCCATCACGCTTATGCTGCCGGGGTTGAAACCCAAGCTGGCGTTCATCGCCTGGTCCGAACCGATGACGTCGGGCCTGGAATTCGATCACCCGCTGCACGAGGCCGTGTTTGCCGCGCTGATCAGCGATTTCGCTGTCGGCCATCATCGGCGCATGGCCATGGGCCGCATGCGCGACATGGCCGATACCGCGCCCCTGGCCGATATGCGGCCCGCCGATGCGGCGCCCGCAGCAAACGATCGGACGCAGCGCGCTGCTTGACGATAGACGCGCGGGCGCGGGGCAGTTAGGGGCAGGCCATGCGCCCTGCCCCGCCCGCCCCGCGTCTCTGATGATGCAACGCCTTCATCATCTCGATGCGGCGCGTGCCATGCTGCTGCTGCTGGGCATTCCCTATCACGTAGGCACTACGGCCACGATGGTGCTGTCGCCCGGCCTGCCCGCTTGGGTGGCCAACCCGCTGCTGGGGATCGGCCTTTCGCTGATCCACACGTTCCGCATGTCGGCCTTCTTCATCCTCGCCGGCTATTTTTCGGGCATGGCCAGCGCACGGCGCGGGCGCCTGCCCTGGCTGAAAGACCGGATGCTGCGCGTGGCCGTGCCGCTCATCGCCAGCATCGCCAGCCTGGCGGTGATCCAGTACTATCTGAAAGTCGCGCTTTCGGACCTGTGGGCGCCGGGTCTCTATGGCTGGCCACTGGCTTTCGAGCACCTGTGGTTCCTTATCGTCCTCCTCGGCTTTGTCTTCACCTATGCCCTGCGCCCGGCCCGCGCCCGGGTGCCCGACAGCGTCTGGCGCCTGCTGCTGGGGCTCGATCGCGGCACCTGGGTGGTTGCGCTTGCGGCGCTCGCGGCCTGGGGTGCGTGGCTGGCCTGGGCAGCCCAGATGCTGGGCCTGCAGGATAACGAAGCCGTTTTCGAACAGGAACTCCTGCTGCGTTATTGCCAGTATCTGCCTGCTTTCACGCTGGGTGCGCTGGGCTGGCGGCTGGCGCTGGGCAACCGTCTTTTCGCATTCGAAGGCCGCTGGCCATGGATCGTGTCGGCGCCGCTGCTGCTGGGGCACTTCCTGCTCGATCCGCTGGTGCGCCCGCATCTGGGCTGGCCGCCCGATCTCTCCCCGCCGCTGCGCGTGCTCGACGGGGCGCTGGCCAGTGCGCTGAGCTATGCCGTGTCGCTAGCCGTCTTCCGCATGCTGGCCCGGCTGTTCGACCGCCCCAGCCGTGCCGTCTCGTTCCTGGTCGACGGGGCGATGACGATCTACCTGTTCCACATGATCGTGACGATGCTGACGATCCTGGCGATCGTCAGGCTCGGTGCGGCAAGCTGGCCTTTTCCCACCGTGCAATGGATGGCGCTCAGCGTGCTGGTGCTGGGCCTTTCGATCCTGCTGTTCCTGGCGGTGCGGCGCGTGCCGGTGTTTTCGGTGGTGTTCAGCGGGCAGCGCCCGGGCGCGCGCAGACGGGCGGATGGCGCGGCCATTACGGGCTGAACGTCTTGCATTCCGGCCGGGAACGGCTAAGGGCCACTCTCCCGGCCGGCGAATCGCCGCGGGAAACCCGAAGAAAGCCGGAGGGGCCCCGCAATCCCGCGGACAAGCCAGCGATCGGTTAGACTGATAAAGGACGCGAAGCATGCCGCTTTACGAGCATGTGTTTCTGGCGCGCCAGGATCTGAGCCAGGCTCAGGTCGATGCGCTTGCCGCTACCGCCACCGAAATCGTGGAATCGAACCAGGGCAAAGTCACCAAGACGGAAACCTGGGGTCTCCGTTCGCTGGCTTACAAGATCCAGAAGAACCGCAAGGCGCATTTCGTGATGCTCAACATCGATGCTCCCGCGGGCGTCGTGGCCGAGCTGGAACGCCAGACCGCGATCAACGAAGACGTCATCCGCTTCATGACCGTGCGCGTCGAAGAACACGAAGCCGGCCCGTCGGTGATGATGCGCAAGAACGACCGCGAGCGCAGCCGCCGCCGCGAACGCGAAGGGGAATAAGCCATGGCTCGTCCGTTTTTCCGCCGTCGCAAGAGCTGCCCGTTTTCGGGCAAGAACGCTCCGAAGATCGACTACAAGGACGTGCGCCTGCTTCAGGGCTTCATGTCCGAACGTGGCAAGATCGTCCCGTCGCGCATCACCGCCGTTTCGGCCAAGAAGCAGCGTGAGCTGAGCCAGGCGATCAAGCGCGCCCGGCACATCGGCCTCCTGCCCTACATCGTGAAGTAAGGAGCGCCAGCCATGCAGATCATCCTGCTCGAGCGCATCGAAAAGCTCGGCCACATCGGCGATGAAGTGTCCGTCAAGGACGGCTACGCCCGCAACTTCCTGTTGCCGAACAAGAAGGCGCTGCGCGCCAACGCCGCCAACCGCAAGGTTTTCGAAGCCAACCGCGCCCGTATCGAGGCCGAAAACGCCGCTCGCCGCGACGAGGCCCGGGCCGAAGCCGGCTCGGTGGAAGGCAAGGAAGTGGTGCTCATCCGCGCCTCGTCCAATTCCGGCCAGCTTTATGGTTCGGTTTCGGTGCGCGATATCGTCGAAGCCCTGGTCGCTGCCGGCGCCAAGGTCAGCAAGTCGATGATCGTGCTCGAACGCCCGATCAAGAGCATCGGCGTGTTCGACGTGCGCGTATCCCTGCACCCCGAAGTGTCGGTCAACGTCAAGGTCAACGTCGCCCGCTCTGCCGACGAGGCCGAGCTGCAGTCGAAGGGTGTCGACGTGATCGACGCCATGTTCGAAGGCGAGACCGGCGGCTTTACCGAAGAATATGATCCCAATGCCGAACCGGGCGAGATCCCGGCCGAGCTGCTGGAAGAGGGCGAGGCGCAGGCCTGATCCTTTCCTGCCGTTCCGGTATCGGCAAAAAAAGGCGTCCCGGCGGGGCGCCTTTTTTCTTGGTGCCGCGTGCCCTTGCGCTGTCACCAAGCTGCGCTAAACCGGCTGGATGACCGCAAGCGAAACTTTCACCGCCGCCTCTCCTTCCGCCATCATCGCCGAACTGACAGACCGCCACGATGCGGCCTGCGCGCGGTTGAGGGCCGATATCACCCGCTATATCGCGGATGGCACATTGCCTGATCCTGCTGCGCGCCGGGCCGGGGTCTATTGCTATCCCGAACTGCGGCTGCACTTTTCCGGGGTCAGCCACGGCACCGCGGCCGGGCGCGCGTTCGGCCGCCTGACGCGGCCCGGCACTTATGCGACGACGATCACCCGCCCCACGCTGTTTGCCGATTACCTGGCAGAGCAGCTGGGCCTGCTGATGGTGGATTACGACGTCACGCTGGAAGTGACCACGTCGACGCAGGAAATCCCCTTTCCCTATGTCGTCGATGGCAGCCTGGGCTTCGGCACCGTTTCGCCCAACGAACTGGCCATGTATTTCCCGACGACGGACCTCGCGCATATTGGCGACGAAATCGCCGATGCGCTCGATCCCAGCCTGGATGGCGGCACCGGTGCCGCGCCGCTCGCCCTGTTCGACGGGCTGCGCACGGATTTCAGCCTGGCGCGTCTGGCGCACTATACCGGCACCAACCCGGCGGATTTCCAGCGCTATATCCTGTTCACCAACTATCACCGCTATGTCGACGAATTCGTCGACTGGGCCGGGCGGCAACTGGGGCAGGACGATTTCGTCGCGCTGACCGGCGCGGGGGGCCTTGCCCTGGACGCCCATACGCCCAACGCGCGTGACCGGCTGTCGGACACGGCCTGGCGGCGCCATCAGATGCCGGCCTATCACCTGATCCGCCCCGATCGTTCCGGCATCACGCTGGTCAACATCGGGGTCGGCCCGTCCAATGCCAAGACGGTGTGCGATCACCTGGCCGTGCTGCGCCCCGAAGCCTGGTTGATGATCGGCCACTGCGGCGGGCTGCGCCCCACCCAGAAGATCGGCGACTATGTGCTGGCCCACGCCTATCTGCGCGATGACCACGTGCTTGACGATGTGCTGCCGCCGGAAATTCCCGTGCCGGCCATTGCCGAAGTGCAGGTTGCGCTGGCCCAGGCGGCCGAAGTAGTCAGCGGCAGCGGCGGCGCCGATCTCAAGACCCGCATGCGCACCGGCACGATCGTGACCACCGACGATCGCAACTGGGAACTGCGCTATGCCCATTCCGCCCGCCGCCTCAGCCTGAGCCGGGCGGTGGGGATCGACATGGAAAGCGCCACGATCGCCGCGCAGGGCTATCGGTTCCGCGTGCCCTATGGCACGCTGCTATGCGTGTCGGACAAGCCGCTGCACGGCGAAATCAAGCTGCCAGGCCAGGCCAACCGGTTCTACGAGGAAGCGATTGCCGCCCACCTTGAAATCGGCACGACCGCCTGCGCTCTGCTGCGCGCCGAAGGCGAGCGGCTGCACAGCCGCAAGTTGCGCGCGTTCAACGAGCCGCCGTTCCGGTAAGCCAATGAAAAGAGGTCAGCGCGCGATGCTGGCCAATTGCGGGTGGCCGGTAGTGGGAAACACTTCGCTGCCGATCGTATCGAGCGCCATGCGATAGGATTTGACGACCATCGCAAAGACCGAGGTATCGATCCCGCTGCCGGTGATGACATCCCATGAAACGGTCACCGACTTGTCCGCCGCGACGGAGACGGCGCCAAAACGGTTGGCGTTGACAAAAGCTACCGCCTTTTCGGCATCGAACGGCCGTTCGGGATGAAAACTGCTGGAAAATTGCAGTGACTGGCAGGCGCCGTGAGTCACGTCGTTGCAATCGTAGAACACCACTTGCGAACGCCAGTTGCCGATGGTCGCGGTAACCAGCGGATCGCCGGACGGGTCCTGACTCAACACGGCATCATAGCCCTGCGCCTTGAGCGCGGTGACGACGCTGGCCGGCGTCATCGCCGAAACCGTTTCCGCCCGCGCAGACGGCGCGGTGGCGATCATGACGCCGCCAACGACAGCACAGGCTATGGCAGGGAGTTTAATCTCCATCCCGGCATCCTCTTTATGCATACTTATTTATTGACATCACGGTCTCATATTCGCCCCATGCTGGCAAGCCGGTAAATTCACAGCGCTGCCAGCTCTTTAGAGCGCGGACATGAAAAAGGGCGGGACCCTTCAGCGAGTCCCGCCCTCTTCCGGCGGCAATGATCCCTGATGCGGCCGGGCTTACCAGCCGCAGTCCTTCCCGGCGTTCTGCTTCCTCAGCCAGGCAGACAACGGCGCGAAATAGCGCAGCATGGCATCGCCGCTCATCGTGCGCGTACCGGCGAACGCTTCCAGCGCGTCGGGCCACGGCTTCGACGCACCCATCTTGAGCATCGCATCGAGTTTGGCACCCACCCTGGCGTTGCCGTAGAAGCTGCAACGATGCAGCGGTCCCTTCCAGCCCGCTTCCCTGCAAGCGGCCTCGTAGAACTGGAATTGCAGGATAGCGGCCAGAAAATAGCGGGTATAAGGCACGCCGGCCGGCACATGGTATTTCGCGCCGGGGTCAAAGGCGTCGGCTCCACGTGGCCCCGGTGGCACCACGCCCTGATAGGACAGGCGCATGTCGTTCCAGGCCTTTTCGTAATCGGCCGGCGCGATCTGGCCGGAAAAGACGCCCCAGCGCCAGCGGTCGATCAACAGACCGAAAGGCAGGAACGCCACCTTGTCCATCGCCTGATGGAGCAAAAGGCCGATATCCTTGTCCGGCCCCGGCACCTTGGCCGGATCGAGCAGGCCCAGCTTGACCAGGTAATCGGGCGTGATCGACAGCGCCATGGTATCGCCGATCGCCTCGTGGAAGCCGTCGTTGGCCCCTTCCATGTACCAGCGCGAAGGCTGGATATTGTAGGCGCGCTGATAGAAGTTGTGGCCCAGTTCGTGGTGGATCGTCGCGAAATCGGTTGCGTCCACCTTGATGCACATCTTGATGCGCAGATCGTCGACATTGTCGATGTCCCAGGCCGAGGCATGGCAAACGACATCGCGATCGCGGGGCTTGGTGAACTGCGAACGCTGCCAGAACGTGGCCGGCAGGGGCTTGAACCCCAGCGAGGTATAGAAGCCTTCCCCGGCCTTCACCATCCTGATCGCGTCATAACCCTTGTCCCTGAGCAGGCCGGTCAGGTCATAGCCGATGTCGCCCACGCCCTGCGGCACGGCGATGTCATAGATGCCGCCCCACTGCTGTGCCCACATGTTGCCCAGCAGATCGGCGCGGATCGGCCCCTTGCCAGGCTGCACCGCATCGCCATACTTGGCATTCAGCTTGCCGCGGACATAGCAGTGCAACTGCTGATAGAGCGGGCGCACTTCGCCCCAGATCTTTTCCGTCAGCGCGGCGAACTGGTCGGGGCTCATGTCATAGTTGGCGCGCCACAGGGCACCGGTATCGGCATAACCGAGTTCGCGCGCGCCGGCGTTGGCAATTTCGACCATCCGGGCATAGTCCGCCTTCATCGGCGTGCCGACGTTGTCGTGCCATGACAGCCACATTTCCTTCAGCTCTTCCGGGTTGCGATTGGTGGCCATCGCTTCCTCGATATCGCTGCCGTTGATCGGCTGGCCGCGCAGCGTGCCATGACCTTTGCCGTAGATCCCCTGAACACGCGCCTCCAGCGCGGAAAACTCCTCCGCCGCACCGGGCGTCGAAGGCGCCGGGCTGGTGATCTGGGTGCGGATCATCGTCAGCTTGCGCAGCGTTTCGGGCGAAAGCCCCGGGACCCTGGCAAAGTCCGCGGCCTGTTTGGCCTGGGCAACCTGAAGCGTGCTGGTCGCCGCACCGGCATCGGCAGTGATCTGCGCCGTATCGCCGTTGATATAGGTTTCATAAACCCAGTCGGCACGGCCGGCCGCAACGGTCTGGGCGGCAAAGGCCTTGTCCGCCTGGGCCAGCCAGGCATCGACATCGGCCGGGGTTGCCGCAGCAGGCGCGGCGATCGTGGCGGCTTGCGCGACTGGTGCGCCCAGTGCGGCCGCCGCAAGCGCAAGGGTGGAAACGAAAGTTTTCATGAACGAACACTCCCTAAGCGGGTGCCGGCCCTGGCCGGTCATGGCTGCTGGGTGCCGTCCAACTATCGGCAGGTCAAGCTGATCCGGCCAAAAACGAAACCAGTTCCGCGCCCAGTTCGGGCCGGGTGACACAGCCCAGGTGCGTGCCGGGAATGGTGGCCCGGCGCGCATCGGGCAAAACCTCGGCCAGCTTGTCGGCCGAACCGTTGTCGTTGTCCTGGTCTCCGCACAAGACCAGCGTGGGCATGGTGATGGCGGCCAGCGCGGCCGGCTCGGTATCTTCCATGGCCCCCAGCAGCAGGCGCGCCGCCACGCGGTCCACACCGCTGCTTTTCAGGAACTGTTGCGAGAGATAGGCCGGATCGCCCGGTCGGATCGTGCCGAACCGGTCGATCACGTCACGGAAGAAGGCCATGCGGCGGTTCCAGCCCGCCAACCCTTCCAGCCCCATGCCGGCCAGCACCAGGCGGCGCGGGGCCATTCCGGCGATCACGGCTCGTGCCGCCGTGCGCGCGCCCAGCGAAAAGCCCACCAGATCGAACGCATCGAGGCCCAGATGCCCGATCAGGGCCTGCACATCGCGAACCAGCACATCGGCGGGATAGGCATCCGGCGCATGCGGGGCCGCGCTTTGCCCATGGGCGCGCAGATCGGGCATCAGGCAACGGAAGCCGGCCTGCGCCAGCCGCGCGGCCGTGCCGAACTTGATCCAGTTGATTTCGGCCGAGGAAAACAGGCCATGCAGCAGGACGACCGGCCGCCCCGCCCCCGCCCCCGCCTGAGCGGCAATCTCGTGCAGCGCCAGCATGGCGCCATCGAAACTTTCGAACGAAGTGGTGGTCTGTTCCATCAGCTCAGCAACCGAATCCCGGAAACCAGCAGTACCGCGGCAAGCGCCGGGCGCAGAATACGATCCGGTGCGCGGGTGGACAACAGGCTGCCGATGATCACGCCGGGAATGGAGCCCAGAAGCAAGGCCCCCAGCAACGGCAGGTTGACGCCGCCCATAAGCCAATGGCCAAAGCCGCCGACCAGTGTCAGCGGCACGGCGTGGGCGATGTCGCTGCCCACGATGCGGCCGACGCGCAGACCGGGATAAAGCAGAAGCAGCGCCGTCACCCCGATGGCGCCGGCGCCGACGGACGACAGCGTAACCGCCACCCCCAGCATCATGCCCAGCAGCACCGTGGCCCACGGCGCACGAGCAGCGGCTGCATCCTCGCTTTCGCGGTGGCGCGCGAAAGCGGCGATCTGCTTTTGGAACAGCGTTGCCAGCGAAGTGAGGATCAACATCACGCCCAACACCAGCAACATGATCTTGTTGGCGGCTTCCGGCGGCTTGCCCAGGCTGGAAATGACCGCCAGAGTGATCACCGCCGCCGGCACGCTGCCAGAAGCGAGCCGCGCCACGATGCGCCAGTCCACGCTGGCACGCTTGCCGTGCACCGCCGAACCGACCACTTTGGTGATCGAGGCGAACAGCAGGTCGGTGCCCACCGCCGTTCCGGGATTGACCCCGAAGATCAGCACCAGGATCGGCGTCATCAGCGAGCCGCCGCCCACACCCGTAAGGCCCACCAGCGTGCCGACCAGCAAGCCGGCAACCGCATGCAGGGCGTCGAAGTGTTCCAGCATTATGCCTCCCGCAACGTGCAAGGACCGGTCCGACCCTTGGCCTGCGGCCATACGGGGGCAGAGTGTGCCTGGGCAATGCCTGATGCATCAATCTCTAGTTTGGGGGTTGGCATTCTTTCTTTTGCGGCGCGCCTGACACCACGGCCGCCAACGGCTCACCGCACCCCGAAAACGGCGCCGCGCCCGCCTGCCCCGCCCTGGAGACAAAGCGAAAAGCCGGGGGAACGGTTCGGCCCGCGTTGCGGTTCTCCGCCCACGATGGCTGCAATGCCCACCACAGATGGAGAGGTCCCATGACCAAGACGAAGCTTGTCGCGCCGTTGCTGGCGGCCAGCGCACTGATCGCCGGTTACTCGGCACCTGCCCACGCCGCCGGCAAGGCGGAACGCGCCCGCCAGGCGATTGCCGCGGCCCAGGCCAAGATCGACACGGCCGAACAGCTCGGCACCGCGGAATATCATCCGGGCGAAACCGCCGAAGCCAAGGCGGCGCTCGCCCATGCCAGGGAAAATCTGGCGGCAGGCCAGAAGCCCGAAGCGATCGACGAGGCGATCCGCGCGCAGGCGCTTGCCGATACCGCAATCGGCCTCTTGCAGAAGCGCAAGGCCGAAATGGCGGACAACCAGGCGGCTGCAGCCGCCGCTGTCGCCAATGCGCAGACGCAGGCCGCCGTGGCGCAGCAGCAGGCTGACGCGGCCAACGCCCGGGCCGACGCTGCCGCCGTTGCGGCGCAGTCGTCTGCCGCCGATGCCGCCGCCGCCCGCCAGGCAGCAGCCGTGGCACTGACGGCCCCGCAGCCCGCGCCGGCCACGGTCGAAACCACCGTGACCACACAGGGCGCTGCCCGCGCGCCTGCCAAGAAAGTGACCGTCAAGAAAACCGCGCGCCGTACAGCTTCGGCGGCCGGCACGGTGACGACGACGACGCGGATCAGCCAGTAAGGCAGATCGCTTCTTGCAAAGGCGGTCGAAAAGCCCCGGTGACTTGCGGGTACCGGGGCTTTTCACGCTGGCTGTGGCCCGCTCAGCCTTTCTTCAGATGCCGGCGCCCCAGCAATTCGGCGATCTGCACGGCATTGAGCGCGGCGCCCTTGCGCAGGTTGTCGGAAACGCACCACAACGACAGGCCGGAATCAACCGTCGGGTCTTCGCGCACGCGCGAGACATACGTGGCATAATCGCCCACGCATTCGATCGGCGTGACATAGCCGCCGTTCTCGCGCTTATCGACCAGCATGACGCCCGGTGCCTCACGCAGGATGTCCTGGGCTTCGGTTGCCGAAATCTCGTCTTCGAATTCGAGATTGATCGCCTCGGAATGGCCGATGAACACCGGCACGCGCACGCAGGTTGCCGTCACCTTGATTTTCGGATCGAGGATCTTCTTGGTTTCGGCCACCATCTTCCACTCTTCCTTGGTCGATCCATCGTCCAGGAACGTGTCGATGTGCGGGATCACGTTGAACGCGATCTGCTTGGTGAACTTTCTGGGCTCCACCTGGTCACCCACGAAGATCGCACGGCTCTGTTCGAACAGCTCGTCCATGCCGTCCTTGCCGGCACCGGAAACCGATTGATAGGTGGCGACGACCACCCGCTTGATCCTGGCCTTGTCGTGCAGCGGCTTGAGCGCCACCACCATCTGCGCGGTCGAGCAGTTGGGATTGGCAATGATGTTGCGCGCGGTATAGCCGTCGATCGCGTCGGGGTTCACTTCGGGCACGATCAGCGGCACGTCCGGGTCCATGCGGTAGAGCGACGAGTTGTCGATCACCACGCAACCTTGCGCAGCGGCCTTGGGCGCATAGATCTTGGTCGGCGCCGAGCCTGCGGCGAACAGCGCGATGTCCCAGCCGGTGAAATCGAAATGCTCGACGTTCTGGACTTTCAGCTTCCTGCCGGTCTCGCCGAAATCGATCTCGGTCCCCTGCGAGCGCGAAGAGGCCAGCGCGGCGATCTCGTCGATCGGGAATTCGCGCTCGGCCAGGATGTTGAGCATCTCGCGGCCGACATTGCCCGTCGCACCCACCACTACAACCCGATAACCCATGGTAACTTACACTCCCTTGCGGGCGCCTTGCGCGCGCCCGTTCCTTAGCGGCTGGTGCCAACCAGCCAAGCGAAAGGGCCTATTGCCCTGGAAACGTGTCATTTGCCTGTCCCTGCACCGTTCCTGTCGAGGAAGCGGAACATGGTTTCGTAAAGATGCTGGCTTACCTTGGGCCCGCTGATACGGTGGGTATAGCCAGGATAGAGCATCATTTCGAACGGCACGGCCTGCGCCTGCATCCTGGCGATCAGCACCGAACTGTTCTCGAACACCACGTTGTCATCGGCCATGCCATGCACCAGCAGCAGCGGATCGCGGATCTGCCCGGTCTGCTCCAGCGCGCCGGCCGCCCGGTAAACCTCGGGAACCTCTTGCGGATTGCCCAGGTAACGCTCGGTATAGGCCGTATCGTAAAGCTCCCACCGGGTAACGGGCGCGACGGCAATGCCCGCCGCCCAGACACCGGGATGCGCTTCCAGCATCTTGATCGTCATGTAGCCGCCATAGGACCAGCCGAACGTGCTCACCCGCGCCGGGTCTACATAGGACTGGCGTTTCAGCCATTGCGCGCCGGCGAGCTGGTCTTCCACTTCCACCGTGCCCATCGCATGCCAGATCGGGCTGGCGAAATCGACGCCGCGGTTTTCCGACCCGCGATTGTCCAGCGCGAAATAGATATAGCCCTTGGCGACGATCGCCTGGGCCAGCGCACCCTGCCATCCCTTGTGCACCACGTTGGCGCTGGGGCCGCCGTAATGAAACGTGAACACCGGGTAACGTCTGCCGGCTTCCATCGGCGGGGCAATCATCATGTAGTGCAACGGCGTGCCGTCGGCAGCGGGGATCGTGCCGAAAGTGGCCGGGCGATGCGCCGCCAGATAGGGGGCATAGGCGTGGCCGCCATCCAGCCTGTTTTCCTCGATCCAGGCCAGGCGCTTGCCGTCCGCGTCGGCCAGATAGGATTGCGGCGGCTGCGTGTCGGCGCTGCGCGTGACGATGAGAGTCCGCCCCTTGCTGTCCATGCTTGCCGCGTTGTCGAAGGCAGGGTCGGTCAGCCGCGTGATCTTTTCGGGATTCTTCAGCGACAGGGCATAGATCTGGCCGGCCAGCACGTCATCGCGGGTGCCGGCAAAGAACACGCGCCCGGCCTTCTGGTCCACGCCGACCAGATCGGTCACTACCCAGTCGCCGCTGGTAAGCTGCCGCCACTTCCCGTTGCTGAAATGATAGAGATGGCCAAAGCCATCGCGTTCCGACCACCAGATCAGGCTGCCGTCCTGCAGGAAACGATAATTGCTGGACAGGTTGATCCAGCTCTTCTCGCGCGCCCGCTCGGTAAACAGCATGCGCGCGCTGCCCGTCGCCGGGTCGACAGCCAGCATGTCGAGCCTGGTCTGCGCGCGGTTGAGCCGCTGGACATAGAGCGTCTTGCCATCGCGCGCCCAGTCGACCCGCGCCAGATAGATGTCCTGGCCGCCTTGATCGAGGCCGGCGCCAAGATCCACCGGCACCCGGTGGTCACCATCGGCGTCCATCAGCCACAGCGAGACATCGGCATTGGCCTGCCCTGCGGCGGGATAGCGCTGGTCGTAAGTACGCGTACCGTCGGCCCCGATCGCCGCACGCGTTACCACGCCCACCGCCGCCTCGTCGAACCGTTCCACCGCCAGGCGCTGTTCATCGGGCGCCCACCAGAATCCGGTCATGCGGCCAAGCTCTTCCTGGGCCACGAATTCGGCTTCGCCCCAGTGCACGGTATCGGCGGTTTCCGCAGGGGTGATCGCACGCGGCGCATCCTTGCCATCCACCGGCGCGGTCCACAGCCGCCGGTCGCGCACGAAAGCCAGATGCTTTGCCAGCGGTCCCAGGCGCGGGTTCAGTTCGTTGCCCGTCGTGCCGCCAATGCGGCGCACCGTGCCATCGAGCCCGGCAAGCAGCAGATCGCCATCGAGGGGAACCAGCACGCTCTTGCTATCGCTGGCCCAGTCATAGCTGACGATGCCTTTCAGATCGCCGATGCGCTGGCGCTCACGTTGCATCTTTTCCGCCTCGCTCAGCACGCGGCCGGACGAGAGCTTGAGCGAATCGACCAGCATCGACCATGTGCCGGTCTGGCGGTCGAAGCCCCACAGGTCGAATCGCTGGCGGTCGTCGCTGCGGTTCCTGAGCAAAGTGAGATAACGCCCGTCGGGCGAAACCTGCACGCCGCGCGGGCTCGGCCCGTTAAGCGAAGGGCTGGCGAAAACGCGCTCGAACGTCAGCGCCGGGGACCGGGCCGCGGTCACGGGCGGGGCGTCCGCCGGGGCGGCATCAGCACAAGCGGGCGCACAGGCGAGCGCCGCGGCCAGCAGGGAGAGACGAAAACGCATGGCAATGGGCTGTTCCCGATAAGCAAAAAAGGCGCCCTGGCGGATCTGCCAGGACGCCTTTCTCACGGTCTTTTCCGTGTCGCGGCGGTGGCTTCTCAGCCTTCCTGGCCGGCGCGTACTTCGCGCCGTTCGGCAATGCGGGCGCTTTTGCCGGTGCGGCCGCGAAGGTAATAAAGCTTCGCACGACGCACCACGCCCCGACGGACGACGGTAATCGAATCGATGTTGGGCGAATAGAGCGGGAACACGCGCTCCACGCCTTCGCCGAACGAAATCTTGCGCACGGTGAAGTTCGAGCCCAGGCCACGGTTGGAACGCGCGATCACCACGCCTTCATAGGCCTGAACGCGGGTGCGGTCGCCTTCGACAACGCGCACGCCCACACGGACGGTGTCGCCGGCGCGGAATTCGGGAATGGACTTGTTCGCCTTGAATTCGGCGATGGCTTCAGCTTCAAGCTGCTGAATCAGGTTCATTTTTCAAACGTCCTGCACTTTTTGCCGCGCGCCAGAGGCAGGCTGGGCCCGAACGCCGACATGGCGCTCCCAAAGGTCCGGCCTGCGTAACCGTGTATCGTTCTCTGCCACGGCTTGGCGCCAGGCAGCGATCTTCGCATGATCCCCCGATCGCAGCACTTGCGGGATCGTGCGCCCTTCCCATTCCTGGGGGCGGGTATAGTGGGGATATTCGAGCAGCCCGTTTTCGAACGACTCTTCATGCCCACTGGAAGCCGCGCCCATTACGCCGGGAAGCAGGCGAATGCAAGCATCCAGCAGCATCAGCGCGGCACATTCGCCACCCGAAAGGATAATGTCGCCAACCGAGACTTCCTCCACCTGCCGCCCTGCGAAAATGCGCTCGTCAAACCCCTCGAACCGCCCGCACACCACGATCACCCCCGGCCCCGCCGCCAGTTCGCGCACCCGCGCCTGCGTCAATGGTCGCCCGCGCGGTGTCATGGCGATGACGGGTGTTTCCCCCCCGCCCCGGAGAGGGGGGCCAGTCACAGGCTGGTGGAGGGGATTCGCATCCTCAAGCGCCGTTTCAGGCGGAGAGTCCCCTCCACCACCGCCTGCAGCTCTGGCCCCCCTCCCCGCATCAGGGAGGATCTTTTCCGCCATCATCTCGCGCGCATGGTCGATCGCCCTGGCCAGCACATCCACGCGCAATACCATCCCCGCCCCGCCACCGGCCGGCGTATCGTCCACGGTGCGATGCCTGTCGGCGGCAAAATCCCTGATTTGCACGGGATCGAGCGTCCACTTGCCCTCCGCCAGCGCCCGCCCCGCCAGGCTCACCCCCAGCGGCCCGGGAAACATCTCGGGATATAGCGTGAGAACGGCAGCGTGGAAGGTCATGGAAAATTCTCGTTCGATTTCGCTGCCTGACAGCGACACATCACGAAAACGTGTCGTGCGGTTCAAGCCGTGGGTGGCACCGTCCAGCATGCCAGCCGGCCATTCCACCACTTGGCGCGGCAATCAACATTATAAGCAACGACAGAGGCGTCAGCACGGCAAACGAGCGCTGCGGTGCATCATCAAGAGAACCGGAAGGTTGTGCCAATAGCGCAATCAATCCCACTAACCACAACAAGGTTAGGGCCATTGGAACGAGTGCAATCCCCAAACCCACCAGGCGACGCACCGACCAACTCGGACGCTTCCCCGCCACTATGCGCATAACAATAAACTGAAACGCCAGCAGAATTCCAAAAAGGCCGGCCAAGACAGACAGCGCAATCATCACTCCGCCCAGTTCTCGATCTTCAACCCCGGCACATCGGCAAAATCGCGCGCATTGCGCGTCACCAGCGTCAGTCCGTGATGCACAGCCTGAACCCCGACAAGCCGATCAAAGCTTTTGCCCCGCACGCCAATGGCACGCACGATCTCGCCATGGCGCCGCGCGCAGGCCATGTCGAAATCGAGCTTTGCCACGCCGGCCACGAAGATATCGATCTTCTGTGCATCCCGCCCAGGATCGGTCGAAGTGCGGATGCCGGCCATCAATTCCGCAACCGATATCATGGAAACGAACAGCTTGCCGAAATTCTCACCCATGCGCGCGGCGAGTGGCTCGCTGCGCCCGGCCAGAAAATCGATGCAGGCGTTGGTGTCGAGCAGGTACATCAGGCTGCTGCGGGATGCCCGGGCGTTTCGGGCCAGTCCGTTTCGGGCCAGTCATAGCCGCCCTGCTCGGTATCGCCGCGCCCCTGCGCCATGAAGCCTTCGGACACGCTGCCGAAAAGCCGCAGGAAAGCCTCTCGCGATTGCGCTTTCCGCCAGGCGGTCATGCTGCCATCGGCATGCGGAACCACGACGAGTTCCTCGCCCGCCTCGATGCCAAGCCCCTTTGGCAGGCGCAGGGCCACCGAATTGCCGGACTTGAAGCTTCGGACCGTGAATTGCTCCGCCGTCACAGCCTCCATATATCCCGAGCGGATATACTATTCCGCGTAAAGTGCGTCAATCACCAGGCGGCTTGCATTCCACTCCGGCACGGCTTCCACGCGCATGGGCACCATGAAGCGTTTGCCGTCGGGGCGTTCGATATCAAGCACGTCGCCCGCGCCATAGTTGTCCACGCCCACGCAGGTGCCGAGCACGGTGCCGTCGGTGGAATGGGCGGGCAGTCCGATCAGGTCGGCGTGATAATACTCGCCCTCGCCAAGCGGCGGCAGGGCCGAGCGCGGCACGGTGAGCGCGGTCCCGCGCAGGGCTTCGGCGGCGTTGCGCGTGGTCACTTCGGCAAAGCGCGCGATCGCGCCACCCTTGCCGTCGTCGCGCAGTTTTTGCAGCGTAAGCGTGCCGCCGTTGAACGCCTTGTAAGCTTTCAACGCGGCCACGCCGTCTCCAAACAGCTTGAGACGCACTTCGCCGGCCACGCCATGCGCGCCGGCGATGGCGGCAAGCGTGACCGGGCGATCGTGCGTCATGTCGCCGGTTTCAGCCTCAGGCTTCGGTGGCTTCTGTGGCTTCCGGGGCTTCAGCGGTTTCGGCAGCGTCAGCCGTCGGTTCGGCGCTGGCAGCGGCGGCGGCTTCGGCCGCAGTGGCAGCCTTTTCAGCCTTGTCCTCGGCGCGTTCCTTGGCCTTCTTGCCGGGCTCACCCTTTTGCGGGTTGCTGGTGGCGGCGCGCTCCTTGATGCCGGCCTTGTCCAGCAGGCGGGCAACGCGATCGGTCGGCTGGGCGCCAACGCCAAGCCAGTAGCGCACGCGGTCCTCGACCAGGCGCACGCGATCCGCGGCGTCCTTGCCAAGCAGCGGATTGTAGGTGCCCACCTGTTCAAGATACTTGCCATCGCGCGGGGCGCGGCTGTTGGACGCGACGATCTTGTAATAGGGGCGCTTCTTGGAACCGCCACGCGACAGACGCAGAGAAACAGACATTCGATTACCTTTCGACTAAACGCAAAATCCGCAAAAAATCATTTCTTCTTGAGCAGGTCCGCCAGATTGGAGGGCAGGCCACCATTGCCCAGCCCCGGCAGGCCACCGGCACCGCCGCCGCCCATACCACCGCCGCCCATACCGCTCAGGCCACCACCAAGGCCGCCCATCTGGTCAAGCCCCGGCATGGCCGCGCCAAGGCCGCCCTTGCCGAACAGCGCCCCCAGGCCCTTGAGGCCACCCATCTTCTTGATCTGCTTCATGGCCTTGGCCATTTCCATATGCATTTTCAGAAGTTTGTTGACGTCCTGCACGGTCGTGCCCGATCCCTTGGCCACGCGGATCTTGCGCTTGGCATTGAGCAGTTCGGGCCTGGCGCGTTCCTTGATCGTCATCGATCCGATGATCGCATCCATGTGCAGCAACACCTTGTCGTCCATGCCCGACGCGGCCATCGCCTGCTTGGCCTTTTTCATGCCGGGCATCAGGCCGGCAAGCGCGCCGAGGCCGCCCATGCGCTGCATCTGCTGCAGCTGCATGCGCAGGTCGTTCATGTCGAACTGGCCCTTGGCCATGCGCGCGGCAAGCTTTTCGGCTTCGTCGTGCTGGATCGTCGCGGCCGCCTTTTCGACGATCGAGACGATATCGCCCATGCCCAGGATGCGGCCCGCCACGCGCTCGGGCTGGAACTGTTCGATGGCGTCGAGCTTTTCGCCCGTGGCGGCGAACTTGATCGGCTTGCCCGTCACCGCGCGCATGGAAAGCGCCGCGCCGCCGCGGGCATCGCCGTCCATGCGGGTCAGCACCACGCCGGTCAGATCGACTTCACCGGCAAAGGCCTGCGCCACGTTGACCGCGTCCTGGCCGGTCAGCGAGTCGACGACGAGCAGGGTTTCCTTCGGCACCGAAATGGCGGCCACGGCCTTCATTTCGCTCATCAGCGCCTGATCGACATGGAGGCGCCCGGCGGTATCGAGCAGCAGTACGTCCACCGCCTGAAGCCTGGCCGCATGCACCGCGCGGGTGGCGATCTCCACCGGAGACTGCCCCGGCACGATCGGCAGGGTGGCAACGCCGGCCTGCTCGCCCAGCACCTTGAGCTGCTCCTGCGCGGCCGGACGATTGACGTCGAGCGACGCCATCAACACCTTCTTACCGCGCTTTTCCTTGATCAGCTTGCCGATCTTGGCCGTGCTGGTGGTCTTGCCCGAACCCTGCAGGCCGACCATCATGATCACCACCGGCGGGGTTGCCGCAAGGTCGAGGTCGGCCGTCTCGCTGCCCAGCATTTCGACCAGGGCATCGTTGACGATCTTGACGACCTGCTGCCCGGGCGTCACCGACCGGAGCACCGACTGGCCTATCGCCTGCTCGGTCACGCGGTCGATGAAGCGGCGCACCACCGGCAGGGCCACGTCGGCCTCCAGCAAGGCAATGCGCACTTCGCGCATGGCGGCGCGCACGTCGTCCTCGGAAAGCGCGCCGCGCCCGCGCAGGCGGTCGAATACACCGCCAAGCCGGTCGGAAAGACTGTCGAACACGCGCTGCTCCAATGCCAAAACAGACGCCACGGACCGATAACGCGAAAAACGCCGGTGGGCGAAACCTCGCCGACCAGCGTGCGCCATCGACAAGAGGCGTACGAAACGAATCTGCGCCGGGGCCGGCAACTGCCCGCCCATGCAGAGCGCGGCCCATACCCGCCACCCTGCCGGATTGCAACCCCGGCGCGACGGGAAAAGCCGCGTTTCCGGCGGACGGGCGGCCTTAACCAATATTTCAATAGCCCGCCATAAAAGTTCCCGGAGCGGGAAACAGAGGGGCCTTCCAGGTCACCCGGGGGCGACACGTACAGGTATGGGTATGGCAAGCGCGGTAATTGACGGCGGTAAACCCGCATCCGGACAGCCGGGATTCGCCCGCGCCGAACGCGATGTCATTGCGCTGGGCATCATTACCGCAGCGATCATCCTTTTCGTCGGGTCGGGCTCTGCCGTGCTGACCCGGGTGGTGCGCCATGCGCTGTTCGGGGAAGCCAGCGTCGATGCGGTTCTTGCCAATGCCCTTCTGCTCAACATCGCGTTGATCATTTTCGGCTGGCGCCGTTACGTGGAACTGACCAGCGAAGTGCGCGAGCGCCGCCGGGCCGAACAGACCGCCCGCACCCTGGCTTTCACCGATCCGCTTACCGGCTGCCTCAACCGTCGCAGCCTGGACGCCGCTATCGAAACGCTCGTGCACGATGCCCGCGCGCAGGGTGATGCGGTCGCCTTGCTGATGATCGATCTCGACAAGTTCAAGCGCGCCAACGATCTTCACGGTCACCAGACCGGCGATGCGGTGCTGGTGGCAACGGCCGGCCGGCTGCGTGCCATCCTGCCCCAAGGCACGATCATCGCCCGCATCGGCGGCGACGAGTTCACTTGCGCGATGCGCTTCGATCCGGCGCGCCCGGCCCTGGTGGAACACGTGGCCAGCCAGCTCAACGCCGCGCTGGCAGAGCCGGTGATCCTGCCCGAATGCGAAGTGGAGATATCCGGTTCGATCGGCCTGGCCCGCAGTGACGGCGCGTTGATCCCGGCCGATGCTGACGACGCGAAAGTGACCGCGCGTCTGCAGCACCATGCCGATCTGGCGATGTACCAGGCCAAAAGCGGGGGGCGTAACCGGTTCTGCTGGTTCGATCCGGCCATGGAAAAGGAGCTGCGGTTTCGCGCCGAGCTGGAAAGCGGCATTCGCGAGGGCATCGCGCGCGGCGAATTCGTACCCTATTACGAAAAGCAGATCGACATCGATACCGGCCGCCTTTCCGGCTTTGAAATGCTCGCGCGGTGGCAATCGCCGCGTCATGGCCTGATCGCGCCCGACGTATTCATCCCCGTGGCCGAGGAAATCGGCGTGATCGCCGAACTGTCCGAAAATCTGATCCGCCAGGCCCTGGCCGATGCGCGTGACTGGGATTCTTCGCTGACACTCTCGGTCAACATCTCGCCTTTGCAGCTGCGCGACCCGTGGTTCGCCCAGCGCCTGCTCAAGCTTCTGGTCGAGGCCAATTTTCCGCCCCACCGGCTGGATGTGGAAATCACCGAAACCTGCCTGCACGAAAACCTGCCACTGGTGCGCTCGCTCGTCGCCAGCCTCAAGAACCAGGGCATCCGCGTCAGTCTCGACGATTTCGGCACGGGATACAGTTCGATCGCCCAGCTCCGCTCGCTGCCGTTCGATCGCATCAAGATCGATCGCAGCTTCATCTCCACGCTCGATAGCTGCAAGGACAGCGCCACGATCGTCGCGGCGATCACTTCGCTGGGCCAGGGCCTGGCGCTGCCGCTGACGGCCGAAGGCATCGAGACCGAGGGCGTGCTGCGCGAACTGCGCAAGCTGGGCTCGTTCAAGGGCCAGGGGTTCCTTTATGGCCAGCCGCAGGATGCACAGACCGTGAGGGCCTCGCTTGCCCAGGAGAGCCTGCTGGCGGGCGGCGAACACGAGCCACGCGGCCCCGCGCCCGAAAGCAGCAATCAGGATCG
The DNA here is from genome assembly GCF_057784975.1 of Novosphingobium sp. DS6-6. Classification (NCBI taxonomy): domain Bacteria; kingdom Pseudomonadati; phylum Pseudomonadota; class Alphaproteobacteria; order Sphingomonadales; family Sphingomonadaceae; genus Novosphingobium; species Novosphingobium sp. DS6-6. The sequence continues at coordinate 35,979 of NZ_JBYNTS010000013.1, forward strand.
CGCCGCCAACGGCTGACATCCGCGCAGGCCATTGCGCATGGGGCCATTGCGCATGGGGCCTTTGGCGCCTAGATCGCCGGCCATGCGCATTCCTTTCGTCAAGATGCACGGCCTGGGCAACGATTTCGTGGTGATCGATGCCCGCGCGCGCGCGCTGCCGCTTTCGCCCGCGCGGGCAAGTGCGCTTGCCGATCGCCACACCGGCATCGGCTGCGATCAATTGATCGTGCTGGAGACATCAACTCTCGCTGACTTGCGGATGCGCGTGTTCAATCACGATGGCAGCGAAGTGGGCGCCTGCGGCAATGCCAGCCGGGCGGTGGGTCTGCTGCTGGGCGCCGAACGATCCGGGCGCACCCGCATTGAGACCGGTGGCGGCCTGATCGAAGCGCAGGCCACCGATGCCGGCATCGCTGTCGACATGGGCGCCCCGCGGTTCGCCTGGGATGCGATCCCCCTTGCCTATCCGATGGATACGCTGATGATGCCGCTTGCCTGGGAGACGCTGGAAAACCCGGTGGCGGTCAACGTCGGAAATCCTCATGCCGTATTCTTCGTGCCCGATGCGCAAACGGTCGATCTTGCGCGGCTTGGCCCGCTGATCGAGAACGATCCGGTTTTCACCGAACGAGTCAATGTCAACGTCGCCAGCCTGATCGGCCCCGACCATCTGGCCCTGCGGGTGTGGGAACGCGGTGTGGGCCTTACCCGCGCCTGCGGAACCGGCGCCTGCGCGACGGCAGTGGCCGCGATCCGGCGCAAGCTGGTGGGCCGCAGCGTGGCGGTGGACCTGCCCGGCGGGCAGTTGCGCATCGATTGGCCGGAAGGGGGGCCGATGATCATGACCGGCCCTGCCACCACCAGTTTCGAAGGCGCTTTCGACGACGCGCTCTATCCGCTCTGACGCTGGCCGCCTTGCCCGATTTCGCCACCATGCCCCTGCCCGAGGTCGTCACGCTGGGCTGCCGCATGAACCTCTCCGAAAGCGAGTCGATCCGCGCCCTGCTGGCCGCCGCGCCGACGCCGACGGTCGTGGTCAATTCCTGTGCCGTTACGGCCGAAGCCGTGCGCCAGTCACGCCGCGCCGTGCGCCGCCTCCGGCGGGACCATCCCGACGCGCGCCTGCTGGTGACGGGCTGCGCCGCCACGATCGATCCCGCCGGTTTCGCGGCCATGGCCGAGGTGGACGGGATCGTGCCCAACGCGGCCAAGCTCGATCCCGCGCGCTGGCAGGTGCCGGCCCCGGCCCTGCCCGCGGCGCCTTCGGAGCGGCACACGCGCGCGTTCGTTTCGGTGCAGAACGGCTGCGATCATGCCTGCACGTTCTGCATCATTCCCGCCGGGCGCGGCGCCAGCCGATCCATCCCCGTCGCGCAGGTTCTGCATACGCTGGCCGGGCATCTCGCACATGGCGTGCGCGAAGTGGTGCTGACGGGCGTGGATCTGACCAGCTGGGGTGCCGATCTGCCCGAGCCTGCCCGCCTGGGCGATCTGGTGGCCGCGATCCTCCGTGCGTTTCCCGCTTTGCCCCGCGTGCGGCTGTCCTCGGTCGATGGCGTGGAAATCGACCCGCTGCTGTTCGATCTGCTGTGCCACGAACCGCGCGTGATGCCGCATGTGCATCTTTCCCTGCAATCGGGCGCAGACATGGTGCTCAAGCGGATGAAGCGCCGCCACACCCGGGCCCAGGCCCTCGCGCTGGTGGAAACCCTGCACGCGCGCCGGCCCGACATCGCGATCGGCGCGGATCTGATCGCCGGCTTTCCGACCGAGGATGCGGCCATGCACGCCGACAACCTGTCGATCGTGGCCGCAGCGGGTATCGTTCATGGCCATGTCTTTCCCTATTCGCCCCGGCCAGGCACGCCGGCTGCGCGCATGCCGCAGGTGCCACCCCCGCTGGTGCGTGAACGCGCCGCAGAGTTGCGCGATGCCGTGGCGCAGAACCGCAAAGGCTGGCTGCAAGGCCTGGTAGGCCGGCAGGCCCAGGTGCTTGCCGAACGCGACGGCACCGGCCATGGCCCCGATTTCGCGCCCTATCGCCTGCCCCCGGGCACCACGCCCGGCAGCCTCGTCACGCTCACCCCACGGGGAATCGAAGAAGGAATGCTGGCATGAGTAGCGACAGCTGGTCGGACCGCCTGATCGGCGGGCTGCGCAAGACGTCGGAACGCCTGGCCGGCAGCCTGGCGGGCTTTGGCGGGGCCACGCGCCTGTCCGATGCGCAGCTTGACGAGATCGAGGACGCGCTGATCATGGCGGACCTGGGACCGCGCGCCGCGGCCCGCGTGCGCCACACGCTGGCCGCAGCCCGGTTCGAGGCCGGGCTCGACGATCTCGCCCTGCGCAACGCGGTGGCCGACGAAATCGCCGCGATCCTGCGCGGCGTGGCCAAGCCGCTCGATATCGTGGCTTTTCCCCGGCCCCAGGTAATCCTGGTGATCGGGGTCAACGGTTCGGGCAAGACCACCACGATCGCCAAGCTGGCGCACCTGTTTCAGGAACTGGACTATTCGGTGATGGTGGCTGCCGGAGATACGTTCCGGGCCGCGGCGATCGGACAGCTCAAGGTCTGGGCAGACCGGCTGGGCGTTCCGGTCGTCACCGGTCCGGAAGGCGGCGATCCGGCCTCGATCGTCTTCGATGCGGTCAAGGCCGCCACGGAGGCGGGCACCGACGTACTGATCGTGGACACCGCCGGCCGTTTGCAGAACAAGCGCGAGTTGATGGACGAACTGGCCAAAGTACGCCGCGTGCTCGGCCGCCTCAACCCGCAGGCCCCGCACGACGTGGTGCTGGTGCTCGATGCCACCAATGGACAGAACGCGCTTTCCCAGATCGAGATATTCAAGGACGTGGCAGGCGTTACCGGCCTGATCATGACCAAGCTTGACGGCACGGCCCGGGGTGGCGTGCTGGTTGCCGCGGCCGAACAGTACGGGCTGCCGATTCACGCCATCGGGGTTGGCGAAACCATCGACGACCTTCGCCCGTTCGATCCCGATCTGGTGGCCAAGGTGATTGCAGGGGTATTTCAATGAACACGGCGCAAGGCAAAGCGGCACCCCGGTCTTCATGGATCAATCTGGCGGTCGATTACGGGCCGCTGCTCGTGTTCTTCCTGGCCTATCGCCATTTCAGCCCAGGCCAGGCCGCCGATGCCGGGCTGGGCGCGGTGCTGGCGATCACCAAAAGCACGATGGCGTTCATGGCGGCGACGGTCGTGGCACTGATCGTATCGAAATGGCGGCTGGGCAAGGTGTCGCCCATGCTGTGGCTGTCCACCTCGCTGATCCTGGGTTTCGGCACCTTGACGGTGTTTCTGGGCGATCCGTTCTGGATCCAGATCAAGCCGACGGTGATCTATCTGCTGTTCGCCGGCGGGCTGTTCATCGGCCTGGCGCGCGGCAAAGCCGTGCTGCGCCTGCTGCTGCAAAGCGCGTTCGACGGGCTCGATGCCGAAGGCTGGCGCAAGCTTTCGCGCAACTGGGCCTGGTTCTTTCTGTTCCTGGCTGTGCTCAACGAAGTGCTGCGCCATGTCCTGACGTTCGATGGCTGGCTTTCCGCCAAGCTGTGGGGCGTCAGCGCGCTGTCGTTTCTGTTCACGTTCACCCAGATTCCCATGCTGCTGCGCCACGGGCTGGGCAGCGAACAGGCCGTGGAAGAGGCCGAAACCACCACCCCGCACGATTAGCGCGCACCCCGGCCGGGGAACCGGCACAGTCACCCGGCGTTGGCCAGATCAATCACCATCAATGGGAGTGACCGTCTCATGCGCCGTACTTTCCTTGCCGTTCCCGCGTTGCTGCTGGCCGGGGCCAGCCTTGCCGCCTGTTCAGAAAAGACCCAGGACCAGACCGCCGCCGCGGCCGGTTCCGCCGCAGACGACGCGCAGAACGCCGCCCGGGATGCCGGCCGCGCGGCCGACAAGGCCGCCGACAACCTTTCCGATGCGGCGTCCAAGGCCGTCGACAACGCCAGCCGGGCGGCCGACAAAGCCGCCGACGATGCCGGTCGCAAGCTGGACAAGGCTGCAGACAAGGCCGACACCGCTGCCGACAAGTTCGGCAACCGGGTGAAGCAGGGCGCCGACGAAGCGTCTGACACGCTCAAGCAGTAACCCCGCGCAACCGCAAGCATGATGGGCCGTCATCGCTGCTGCGCGTTGACGGCCCCCTTCACGACGCCAGAGTCACGATCGTAGCAGGGCGGCCAGGCAATTCATCAGCGTAGCCGGCGCATAGGGCTTGGGCAGAACCGGCACGGCGGCAAATTCGGCTTCCACCGCACCATAGCCCGTGGCGATCACGAAAGGCACGTTCCGCTCCAGCAAGGCGCGCGCCACCGGCGCACCCGGTTCACCGTTGAGATTCCAATCCAGCACCGCCACATCGATGGTCTGGTCGCGTGCTGCCGCCAATCCTTCTGCCTGGCTGGCCAGTGGCCCGATCACATCGGCGCCTTCGTCCTCCAGCAGGTCGGCCAGCATGGCCGCGACGATGAATTCGTCTTCCACCACCAGCACGCGGCGCCCGGTCAGAAAAGGCATGGAAGGTTCGTTCATGGCGTCCTGTCGATCACGGCAGCGGGGCCAGGCGCAAGGCCGACGGGATCGAACAGCGGGGCAGGCAGGACGAAGCGCGCTACCAGACCGCTGACGGCATGATCCAGCGCCGCTTCTCCGGCCAGTTGGCGGGTGATCGCATCGCGGATCAACCGCGTGCCGAAACCGCTGCGCGTGGGCGGCGCCACTGGCGGTCCGCCTTCCTCGTGCCATTCCAGCATCACATCCCCATCCTCTTCAACCGCCCACCGGATCGTCACGTTGCCGGCAGCGTTGGACAAGGCGCCGTACTTGATCGCGTTGGTGGCCAATTCGTGCAGCACCATCACCAGCGATACCGTGGGCGCGGCGGCAAGACGCAGATCCGGCCCCGAAACGGTCACGCGCTGCGCGCTGCCCCAGCGGGGTTCCCCGCCGCTCCATACTGTCAAGCCCTGGCGCACCACGTCGGCCAGCGGCGCCCCGGCCCACTGCCCCCGGCTCAGAATCGTGTGCGCCGCGGCCAGGGCGTGCAGGCGGGCGTTGAAATTCTCCAACGCATCGGCCGGGGCGTGATTGCCGCGAAAAGATTGCCAGGCCATGGCCTGCACCACCATCAGCGTGTTCTTCACGCGGTGATTCAGTTCCTCCACCAGAAGATGCAGCCGATCTTCCAGGTTCTTGCGTTCGGTGATGTCGATGCCCGTCGACTGGGCCACCAGCCACTGCCCGCTTTCGTCGAAATCCAGGGCATGGTTGCGCCACAGGGTCCAGCGCACGCTGCCGTCGCTCAGCTCCAGCCGGTTCTCGATCGTGCGCGCAGGATTCTGGAGGGTAAGCTGCGCCAGTTCGGCGCGGATGCCGGCATGTTCGCTGGCGGGAATGAAATCCCAGACGTTGCGCCCGATCAGCACTTCGCGCGGCTGGGCCACAGTCTGCGCATAGGCCGGATTGGCGAAAAGAATGGTGCCCTCGCTAGTGAAACGACAAACCATGTCCAGTTGCGCATCAAGAATATCGCGCAGGATATCGGCTTCGTTCATGCGCGATCTGCCCCTCCTGTAGCGCGAAAAAGCAACCCGATCTTGCAGGTTCGCAGGCGCTGCGCAAGCAGCAACAAACCATCCGGACCGTTAGCGATCAAATACGTAGCTGGCTGCCCAGTTCCACCACGCGGTTGGTCGGCAGGCGAAAGAACTCCATGGCGCTGGCCGCATTGCGCAGCATCCAGGCGAAAAGCTTTTCCCGCCACAGCGCCATGCCGGGTTTGTCGGAAGGGATCAGCGTCTGGCGCGAAAGGAAGAAGCTGGTCTTCATCATGTCGAACGGTTCGCCGCAGGTGGTGATGGTCTTGAGCGCGGCCGGCACGTCGGTTTCCTCAAGAAAGCCGAAACGCAGCGTGAGGCGGTAGAATCCGTTGCCGAAATCCTTGACGTCCGACCGGCGCTCCGGATCGACATAGGGTTCGTCCTGGATCTGCACCGTAAGAATGATGACGCGATTGTGCAGAACCTTGTTGTGCTTGATATTGTGCAGCAGCGCCGAAGGCACGCCGTTGGATGCCGATGACATGAAGATGGCCGTGCCGGCCACGCGCGCGGCGCTGGAGTGGGCTGATTTCGTGAACACTTCGAGCGGGATCGATCCCTCGGCCATGCCCGCCCGCATCAGCGCCCGCCCGCGTGACCACGTGGTGAGCAACGTGAAGATCGTGACGCCCATGACCAGCGGCACCCAGCCGCCGTCGGGAATTTTGGTGAGATTGGCGCCCAGGTACCCAAGGTCGATCGCCATGAACAACGCCAGCAGGCTGGCGGCGAGCATCGGGCGCCAGTGCCACAGCTTGATCAGCACCACGCCCAGCAGCAGATTGTCGATCATCATCGCGCCGGTCACGGCAATGCCATAGGCTGCGGTCAGGTTCGACGAGTGGCGGAACATCAGCACCAGCAGGATCACCGCCACCATCAGCGCCGAATTGATCACCGGAATATAGATCTGCCCGGCCGATGTGCTGGTGTGGCGGATCGTCATGCGCGGAATGAAGCCCAGCTGGATAGCCTGCTGGGTAACGGAAAAGGCACCCGATATGACCGCCTGGCTGGCAATCACCGCGGCAAGGCTGGCGATGATCAGCAACGGCCACTGGAACCAGTCGGGCGCAAGGTAGTAAAACGGGCTTACCAGCGCGGCCTGCCCCTCGCGCATCAGCAAGGAAGCCTGGCCCAGATAGTTCAGCACCAGGGCCGGCAGCACCAGGGCCAGCCACGAAACGCGGATGGGATTGCGGCCGAAATGGCCCATATCGGCATAGAGCGCTTCGGCCCCGGTAACAGCCAGCACCGCCGCGCCCATGGCCAGGAAGCCGCGAAACGGGTCGGCGGCGAACATCGTTACCGCATGATGGGGCGACAGCGCGCCGATCACTCCGGGCAGCAAGGCTATGCTGACCGCACCGAGCACCGCGATCGTGGCGAAATAGACCAGCATGATCGGGCCGAAGAACGTGGCGACGCGCGCCGTCCCGCGGCTCTGGATCAGGAACAGGGCAATCAGGATGGCCACCACCATCGGCACGACCAGGCGTTGCAGGCTGGGTTGGTAGACGGCCAGTCCCTCGATTGCGCCCATCACCGAAACGGCCGGGGTAATCATCGAATCGCCATAGAACAGCGCGGTGGCGAACACGCCCAGAAGAACGATGCCGCGTCCCCAGCGCTTGCCGGCGGTATGCTGGTTGATCAGCGCCAGCAGCGCCAGGCTGCCGCCCTCGCCCTTGTTGTCGGCCCGCATGATCACCGAAACGTACTTGAGCGTCACGATGATCATCATCGACCAGAACATCAGGCTGATGATGCCGTAGACGTGCGTCTGGTCCAGCGGCAGGCGATGGTGCCCGGCAAAGGTGTCGCGCAAGGCATAGAGCGGGCTGGTGCCGATATCGCCGAACACCACGCCCACCGCGCCCACAGCCATCTTGACCACGCCAGCCTGGCCATGGCCGGGACGATGCCCGTCGGTCTGCGTTCCGGCAGGAGAGACGGCATTGGAGGCATCGGGATTTCCGGCAGATCCAGTCGCCCCCAAGGCATCATCCGCGGCATTTTTCATGGCAAACGTGCCCCCGGCCGCATCGGCCCCATTTCTGCATCCGGCCCGCAATAGGGTCGAATCGGGGCGGCGCTTAGCACCCGCGCCCGATCTGAAGCAATGGTGCCCAAACCGCCGGCTGTGGCATGCGGTTCCCGACTTTTCATTGGCTCGCCGGCCCGCCGGCGCCTGGCCCTGGTGCCGGAACGGGCAACGCGGGGGGTGCCTTGCCGGCTGTTCCCAGGATCTGGTCGAGCCGCGCCAGGCGCAATGTCAGGTCGGGGCGATAGGGCGCATCGGCCGGCGAGCGTGCCAGGAGATCGGCCCACATCGCGCGGGCATCGGCCAGCCGGCCCGATTGCGCCAGCGCCAGCCCCATGAAAAACGGCGGGCCGGGATGGGCGGGATCGATCGCGGCCGCCCGGCGAAACGCATATTGCGCCGCCGGGGTGATCAGCCCCTCGCTGTGGTCTACCAGGGCATTGCCCAGCGCGACCGCGATATCGGCGTCGTCCGGGTTTTCGCGCGCCGCCCTTCCCAGCACATCGGCCGCCGCGCGGTATTGACCCTGGCGCGTCAGGCCATCGGCCAGGATCAACCAGCTGCGCCCCTTGGCAAAGGCATTGCCCATCTGCTGCCGTTCCTTGAGCAGCGCGGCGTCGGCAACGGCCGGGCTTTCCGTATCGGGCGTGGGCGCGCCGGGCAGGCCGGGGTGGCCTTGCAGGGCATAGCCGGCCAGGCCGAACAACAGCGCCGCACCCGCCACTTCCCAGCCGCGGCGCGGCAGGCGGCAGACCAATACCAGCGCGGCGAAGACGGCCCCCGCCAGCCCGAGGATGGCGATCCAGGTCATGAGACGTTCTTGCCCGACGCACTGCGGCGAAAGCGCCCGCGCAGCAGCAGGCCGGCAAGCACCAGGAACACGAGCGGCGCGGCGAAAAGCGGCCAGGTCAGCGGTTTTACCTGCGGGGCATAGCTCACATAATCGCCATAGCGATCGACCAGCCACTGACGGATCGCTTCGGGTTCCTCTCCCGCGGCGATGCGGACGCGCACTGCGTTGCGCATGTCCCCCGCCATCGATGCATCGGAATCGGCGATCGACTGGCTCTGACACTTGAGACAGCGCAGCGTTTCCATCAGCGCCTGCGCCTTGGCCTCCTGCGCCGGATCGGGCAGTTGGCGATAGGCGTAAGGCGCGGGCGGCATGCTGTCCTGCGCGGCCAGCGGCCGGACAAAACAGACAGTCGCGGCCATGGCCGGAATAATGAAACGAAGTCGTTTCATTGCGCCGCCTCCTGCAGCTTGCCCAGGATGATCGGCACGTCATCAGGCATGATCGCCCCGATATGCTGATAGCGGATCACCCCGCGGGCATCGACGACGAAGGTTTCCGGAACGCCGGACGAGCCGATGCCCATCTGCACCTTGGATAGATCGTCCTGGCCGATGCGGGCAAAGGGATTGCCGTTGGCCGCCAGAAAGCGCGCCAGATCGTCCTTGCGGTCGCGGATGGCCACACCGTCGATCTCGACCCCCAGGGCCGCCAGCTTTGCCAGCTGCGGTGCCTCCACGGCGCAGGGGCCGCACCACGAAGCAAAGATGTTGAGCAGGCGCGGCCGCTGCCCCACGAAACGCGCACTCGAAAGGCCGGGCCTGTCGACGCTGGCCGGGGGGAGATCGAACGCCGGGACAGGCTTGCCGATAAACGCGCTGGCCACCTCGCGATTGTCCGGGCGCAGCAGCCCGTAGACCACCAGCGCCAGGAAGCCGCCGAACAGCGCCAGCGGCAGCCACAGCGCCAAGCCCGGCCTGCCCCGCCCGGGCTTGTCCCGCCCCGCGCTGTCCGCCGCGCTCACCGGCCCTGCCTTTCGCGGCGGAAGGCAATCTTGTCGATGGCGATCAGGCGCTTCACATCGCGCGCCACGCGGCCGATCAGCGCCAGCACCCCACCCAGTCCCACCAGCAGGCCACCAAGCCAGATCAGCGGTACGAACGGCTTCCACCAGAAGCGCATCTGCCAGCGGTTGTTGTCGGCCTCTTCCCCCAGCACCACGTAGAGCTGGCCGTTCCAGCGGGTTTTGAGCGCGGATTCGGTGCGGGTTCCCGGCGGGTTGGCGAAAACCCGGGCCTGCGGCACGAGCAGCACCGCACCGCCCCCGGCATAGCGGGCCGAAACCGTGGCTTGCAGCGCCGTCCAGTTAGGGCCGGCCACGGGATCGATGCGGTCGAGCGTGAGGGCATAGGGGCCGACCTGGCGGGTTTCCCCCGGGGTCAGCGCGGCAAGCTTTTCGATCGAGAACGCGCTTTCGCTGGCCATGCCGGTGACTGCCACGGCAAGGCCGAAGTGGCTGACGACCATGCCCCAGATCGGCAGCGGCGTGCGGCGCAAGGCGCGCGCCCGCAAGGGCAGCAGGCTGGCGAGCGCAAGCCCGGCGCCCAGCCCCAGACCAAGCGCCGGCAGGGTGTGGACGCCGTTGGCAAAGGCAGCGCCCGCCACGCCCACGGCAAGCAAGGCGGGCACGACCATGACCGGGGCCACGCGCCCGCCATGGTCATCTTTCCAGCGCAACAGCGGCCCTATCGCCATGACCGCTATCATGGGGAAAGCGAACATGGCCGAAACCGGGTTGAAATAGGGCGGCCCCACCGAAACCTTGACTCCGAATGCCTCTGTCAGCAGCGGATAGAGCGTGCCCACCAGCACGATGCCGAGAATGCCGCAGAGCATCACGTTGTTGAACACCAGCGCTGCCTCGCGGCTGACGAAAGCGAACCGCGCCCCTTCCGTCACGGTGCCCGCCCGCAGTGCGAACAGCAGCAGCGCCCCGCCGATATAGATCGCCAGCAGTGCCAGGATGAAGCTGCCCCGCGTGGGATCGACGGCAAAAGCATGGACCGAGGTGAGAATGCCAGAGCGCACCAGGAACGTGCCGACCATCGACATCGAAAAGGCGATCACGCCCAACATCACCGTCCAGGCGCGCAGGGCATTGCGCGCTGCCAGCACGGAAACCGAATGCAGCAGCGCGGTTGCCGCCAGCCATGGCATGAGCGAGGCGTTTTCCACCGGATCCCAGAACCACCAGCCGCCCCAGCCGAGAGTGTAATAGGCCCAATAGGAACCGGCGGTGATCCCGATCGTCAGGAATATCCAGGCGCCGAGCACCCACGGGCGCATGGCCCGGGCAAAAGCGGGCCCCACGTCACGCGTGACGAGCGCGCCCACGGCAAAGCTGAATGCGACCGACAGCCCGACATAGCCGACATAAAGCGTGGGCGGGTGAAACGCGAGGCCGATGTCCTGCAGCAGCGGATTGAGTCCGGCGCCTTCCGCCGCGGGTTCGGCCAGACGGGCAAAGGGATTGGAGGCAACGAGCAGGAACGCGTAGAAGCCCAGGCTGACGAACGCCTGGGCCGCAAGCGTCGCCATCAACGTCTTTTCAGCGAGCCGCCTTTCCACCAGCGCCACGAAAGCACCGGCCAGGCTCATGATCGCGACCCACAGCAGCATCGAGCCTTCGTGGTTGCCCCAGGTACCGGCAATCTTGAAAATCAGGGGTTTGGCCGAATGACTGTTGGCGGCCACCAGCCGCACCGACAGATCGGTGACGACGAAGAGCCAGATCAGGGCGCAAAAGGCCAGGCCCGCCAGCAGCCCTTGCATCATGGCCACCGGGCGCACCACCCCCAGCATCGCCGCGCCTTGCGGCCGCAGCGCCAGAGCGCCGGCCACCAGTTGCAGCACGGCAAGGGCCGCTGCCATCCACAGGGCGGCAAGACCGAGTTCGGCAATCATTGCGTTTGCGCCACCACGGCCTTGGCCTGGGCGGCCGTCATGTCCTTCATTTCGCGCGGGACGTATTTCTCGTCATGCTTGGCCAGAAGATTGTCGGCCACGAAAGTCCGTCCCTCCATGCGTCCCTCGGCCACGACCCCCGATCCCTCGACGAACAGATCGGGCGTGATGCCGGAATAGCGCACCGGCACGCTGGCCTTGCCATCGCCCACCACGAACGTGATCGTCACGCCATCGGGCATGGTCCTGATCGAGCCGCGCTGAACCATGCCCCCCAAACGCACGGCGCGGCCCGGCTCGGGCGGATGCGCGACGAGATCGCTGGGAACATAGAAATAGCTTGCCTGCTTTGAAAGCGCCCATGCGGCCAGCAGCCCCGCGCCGATGAGGACCACAAGCGCGATCGCCAGCAAAACCAGCCGTTGATGCTTGGCCTTGATCGCGCTCATGCCTGGTCGTTCCGCTTGCCGCGCACCGCATCGCGGCGCGCCTCGGCCCGCCGCATCGACCAGAGCGAGATCGCCACGAGCAGCAGCGTTCCCACCACCCCGATGGCCAGCGCGGCGGCCACATAATGCCATTGGTCGAGCCGTTCGTGCATGAAGGTCGGTTCCGTCCCGGCTCAGGCCATGGCCTTGCGGCGCAGGCGCGCCTCGGCCTGGATATCGGCCAGAAGCATGCGCATGCGCGCCAGCACCACCCCCGCGAATATGCAGGAAAAGCCCAGCGCGCTGATCAGCAACGGCCAGAGGAACACGGCATCGATCGAAGACTTGCCCAACGTGATGGAAGCGGGCTGGTGCAGGCTGTTCCACCACACCACCGAGCGGTTGATGATCGGAATGTTGATCGCCCCCACCAGACCGAAGATCGCCGCAACCCGGCCGGCGCCATCGCCGGCCGCCGCATCGCGCTGTGCGGCCCCGGCAAGGGCGATATAGCCGAAATAGAGGAAGAGCAGGATCAGATAGCTTGTCAGCCGGCCGTCCCACACCCACCAGGTGCCCCAGGTAGGCCGCGCCCAGATCGATCCGGTGATCAGGCAGAGCGCGGTGAACGCGGCGCCCGGCACCGCGGCCCCGCGCGCGGCGATCGCTGCCAGCGGATGGCGCCAGACCAGTTCGACGAAACTGGCGATGGCAAGCGTGCTCCACCCGGCCATGCCCAACCAGGCGCAGGGCACGTGAATGAACAGGATGCGCACGGTCTGCCCCATCAGGCGATCGGGCGGCACGATCAGCAGGCCCCAGGCCAAGGCACCGAACGCCAGCACGACGCCCACCCCAAGCAGCAGCGGCATGAGCCAGCGGGCGAGACGCAGGAAACGGGCGGGATTGGCAAAACCGTGCATGAGGGCGAACTTGGGGTCCTTCTGGCCGGGCGCGGCGCAGCCGTTGTCCTGTGCCATCGCGCCAGAACAAGGGCAAGCGAAACAGCGGGACATCGCCCGATCCGGGGATCGGGCCGCCCTGGCCGGAAAACAATCCCGGGCCACAATCCTGGAACACGATTACGGGGGAAAGATGGGGCGACCGAAGGGGTTCGAACCCTCGACCTCCGGTACCACAAACCGGCGCTCTAACCAACTGAGCTACGATCGCCACGGCGGCGGCCAGAGGCCGGTTTTCCGCATCCCGACGGCACGCCCGAAGCGCTTCGTGCGGGTGGCTGCCCTTGCAACAATCCTGCCCGCTTGAAAAGGGGAAACTTGCACGGCTGACCACTTTTTGAGGCCACCGGGGAGCGAAAAGCCCGGGCCAACCACCCGATGGCACGTGCCTGTAGACAGCGCACGGAAAAAGGCGGCGCACACGAAAAAGGGCGGCTGGGCCGCCCTTCCGTGCAGCATCGACATGGCCAGGCGGCCACTGCCGAGCGAGCGTTCAGCCCTTCTTGAGCGTGAGCCCGCCGAAGCGCTTGTTGAACTGCGCCACGCGGCCACCCTGATCCAGCAGGCGCTGGTTGCCGCCCGTCCATGCCGGGTGCGACGTGGGATCGATGTCGAGCGTCATCGTGTCGCCTTCCTTGCCCCAGGTGGAGCGGGTTTCGAACACGGTGCCGTCGGTCATCTGCACCTTGATGAAGTGATAGTCGGGGTGGATGTTGGCTTTCATGGGATTGCTCCGATACGCTGCCGGTTCCGACCGGCAACTGGGAAACGGTAGGGAAACCTCGAAAGCGGCGCCCCTAATGCAAAGGGCGGCGCTTGTCGAGTCCGGCATTGGCCGGCCGGCGATCGCGCCCGGTCATCAACTGCCCGTGATCAGTTATCGGCGATCATCGCGGTAAAGCTGCATTCGGTGGCGATCCTGTCGCCAAGCATGGCCTTGCCGGCGAACTTGCACACCCGCGAACGCTTCTGCGTGAATACCACGTGCAGATCGAGCAGGCATCCCGGCTCGACCGGCGTGCGGAACTTGGCTTCCTCGATAGCCATAAAATAGACGAGCTTGCCGGTGCCGGCCAGGCCAAGCGTCTCCACCGCGAGAACGCCGGCCGCCTGGGCCAGCGCTTCGATCTGGAGAACACCCGGCATGATCGGCCGGCCGGGGAAATGACCCTGGAAGAACTGTTCGTTCATGGTCACCGCCTTGATCGCGTGGATGCGCTCGCCCGGCACGAGCGCGACAACGCGATCGACCAGCAGCAACGGATAACGATGCGGCAAGGCCGCCATCACACCGGTCACGTCGAACGATAGCGGCGTGGCCGAGGCGGCCCCTGCTTCTTCGGTCATCTTCCCCCCTCGAGCCTCGCCTCAGCGGCCTTCCGGCTGCCTTGCGCCTGCCTGGGCCGGGGCTGCCTGCTGCTGCTGGGCCTGCTGCTGCGCCATCGCCTCGCGCTGGGCGCGGGGCATCCAGCCGGCCGGCGGGACCAGTTGCGCAGTGGGGATCAGGGCATTGAGTTCGGTCAGGATATCCTGGCTGATGTTCGATGCCGGATCGCCCTTGACCACGGATTGCACATCCAGCACGACCGTCGCACGGCGCTTGGCCATCGCGCGCTGGGTGGCATCGTCCAGCTTGTCGCTGATCTGTTCGACCACATACTGTTCGGCCAGGTTCAGCGGGGCCAGGATTTGCTGGATCTCGCGCTTGCCGTCTTCCTGGATCTGCTGGATTTGATCCACCTGGGCCTGAAGCGCCCCGCGATCGGCCTTGGGATTCTTCTGATCGGCCTGGAACTTGTCGGCCAGCGGCTTGAGTTGCGCGTTGATCTGGTCGCTGCGGGTCTTGGCCTGATCGAGCTGGGCCTTGTAGGTGACCGGGCGCTGCTGCATCGCGGTCTGATAGGCCGACGACGAGCCGACGATCGCCTGCGGATTGGCATAGGCGATGCCGTTGGCGACGGGCGCCGAAGACGGAGCGGCCGGAGCGGCAGCGCGGGACTGGGCCATGGCTGCAGGCGCGGCCGAAATCATCAGGCCCGCGATAAGGGCCGAGGCAATGCGGAGTTTCATCAGAACTGGGTTCCCACGTTGAAAGTGATGGGCTGGGTGTCGTCGCCGTCGACCTTCTTCAAGACTCTGGCGAAGTCGATGCGGAACGGGCCGAAAGGCGAGTTCCAGTTGACGCCGACGCCGATGGAAATGCGCGGCTGCGGCGAATTGCCGACGAAGACTTCGTCGTACTTCTGATACGTGCTGTTGGTCGTGCCATCGGTCGCGTTGGGCGACGTGGTGATCCGGCCGGTAATCGCGTCGGTGTACAGGACCACGCCCGCGCTGGTGGTGGGACGGCGCACGCCCCACACCGCGCCGGCATCCATGAAGATCGACGGGCGCAGGCCCAGCTCGCGCGCGCCCGAGCCGAGTGGGATCTCCATTTCGGCATGGCCGATATAGTAGTAACGGCCGCCGAGCGCATCGTCGGCCCACGAATTGCGATCGGTGGTGATCGCCCCGAACGTGCCGTTGGAATTGCGGCTGTAATACTTGCGCAGAACGCGCGGACCGACGCCGCGAATGTCGAAACCGCGCATCTGCGGCTGACCCAGGAAGAAACGGTCGGTCAGGCGCACATCGTCGATGGAGGGATCGGTGGAGCGGCTGGCAAGCGGCTGGATCGCCCCGCCTTCGGCACGCAGGCTGAACACGAAACCGCGGCCCACCGGCCAGTAATGCGCGGCATTGCCGGTGATGCGCGCGAACCTGACCGAACCGCCAAGGCCGGCAATATCGGAACTGAGCAGCCACGACGTGCCTTTCGTCGGACGCAGACGGTTGTCGAGCGCATCATAGACCAGCGAGGCCCCGAGGATGGAGCTGGTGCGGTTGCCGATGGCATCGCACAGATAGCGGCCGGCAAGCAGCGGGCTGCACTCGTCGTTGAGGTAATAGGTATCCCGGTCCAGCGTCACGTCGTCGATGTTGAACGTGTAGCGGCCGATCAGCGACATATATTCGGTGAGCGGCACGCCGGCGCGGATCTGGAAGCCGGTGGTGATCTGCTTGTAGGTCGTGTTGCGGTTGTTGTTGAGATAGTTGAAGCTGTTGAAATCGCGCCGATAGACATCGACGCCCATCGAGATGTTGCGGTCGAACAGATAGGGTTCGGTAAAGCTGACCTGGACGCTGCGGGTATAGCGCGAATAATCGACCGAGAGGCCGATCGTCTGCCCGCGGCCGCGAAAATTGTCCTGCCGGATTGAGGCCTGGAAAATGAAGCTTTCGAGGCTGGAAAAGCCGGCCGAAAGCTGCAACTGCCCGGTGGGCTTTTCCTCCACGTTGGCTTCCAGCGCAATGCGATCGGGCGTGGTGCCCGGCTTCTGCTCGACCTCGAACTTTTCCTGGAAATAGCCGAGCGACTTGATGCGGTTGGACGAGCGCTTGATCTGATAGGAGTTGAATGCGTCGCCTTCGGCCAGGCGGAACTCGCGGCGAATGACCTTGTCCTGGGTCAGGGTGTTGCCGTTGACTTCGACCCGCTCGACATAGACGCGCGGCGCTTCCGCGATGCGGAAGTTGATGCCCATGGTCAGTTCGTCTTTGCTGCGCGCGAAATCGGGCTGCACGTTGGCAAAGGCATAGCCAAGGCTGCCTGCGGTCTCGCTCAGGCTGTCGACCGTATCTTCGACCAGCTTGGCGTTGTACCAGTCACCCGGCTTCATCGACAGCTTCTTGACGAGGCTGTCGCCGTCGATCTCGCGCAGCTGGCTGTCCACTTTGATGTCGCCGAACTTGTACCGCTTCCCTTCTTCCACCACGTAGGTGATGATGAAGTCCTTCTTGTCCGGCGTCAGTTCGGCCACGGCCGAAACCACGCGGAAATCGGCATAGCCCTTGGTAAGATAAAACTGGCGCAGCTTCTGCTGGTCGAACGCCAGCCGGTCAGGGTCATAGCTGGTGCCCGACGAGAACACGCGAAAAGCGCGCGATTGCTTGGTTACCATTTCGGTGCGCAGCACGGTATCGGAAAACTGCTGGTTGCCGATGATGTTGATCTGGCGAACCTTGGACTTCGGCCCTTCGCTGATCTCGAACACGATATCGACGCGGTTCTGATCGAGCAGGACCATCTTGGGCTCGACCGACGCCGCGAATCGGCCCTGGCGCTTGTACAGTTCGATAATGCGCGACACGTCGGCGCGCACTTTGGATCGCGTGAAGATCTGCCGGGCCGCAAGCTTGATCTCGGGTAGGATCTTGTCTTCCTTGAGCCGCTTGTTGCCTTCCAGAATGATGCGGTTGACGACCGGGTTTTCCTTGACCTGGATCGTCACCGCGCCGGCATTGTTGCGGACTTGGACATCGGCGAAAAGCTCGGTGGCGAACAGGTCTTTCAGCACCTGGTCGGCGGCGGCCTGGGTATAGCGATCGCCTTCGCGCAGACGGATGTAGGACCGAATCGTATCGGGCTCCAGGCGCTGTGCCCCGTCGATCGTGATCGAGCGCACGAGTTCGACGGGCGCCGGCGGGGTGGCGGATGCTGCCGAAGCCGGGGCCGAAGCGGGGGCCGAAGCGGGGGCCGGGGTGGCGGTAGGCGGCGCCGCGGCGGGCTGCCCTGGCGCGACCTGGGCGAAGGCGGGATGGGCGAGCGTGGTGGAGGCAAGCAGCGCCACCGCGAGAGTAGAAACCCGCGCCGTCGCCGGGACCGATGCCCGCATGGAAGCGGGGGCGGTCAGGCTCGCGTACCGTTCATTCATCACCAAGCGCCATCCCGTCTGAAATCGTCATGTTCCGCCTCAAGCGACGGTTGCCGGATTCCGGCATCGCAGCCCTGTGCCTCATGCCGCCGTGCCAATCAAGCAAGCATGGCGCAAGGCACCGCATTCCCCCCGCATAATGTGGAAAATAGTGCGCCGTGCGGCCATGGCCCCGGCCCCGCCCTTGCCGGATGGCGCCTCATCCCGATCACCCGCGCGCCCACGACGCGGACCTGGCGGGTCAACCGCCGAAAACCTTTGCTCCAAACAAGCCGTGCGCGCCGAACAGATCGAGCGAAGCGACATCGTTGACCGTGACGATCAGCATCAGCGCCACCACCAGAGCGAGCCCGGTGCGAAACGCCCATTCCTGGCCGCGCGCACTGACCGGCCGACGGCGCACCGCCTCTGCCAGGTAGAAGGCCAGATGCCCTCCGTCGAGCACCGGAATTGGCAAGAGATTGATGAATCCCAGATTAATCGAGATAAGCGCCACGAAGAACACGAACGGTTGCCAGCCCGAAACGAGCTGTTCGCCGGAAAACTTGGCGATCTTGATCGGCCCGCCCAGTTCCTTGATCTCGCGCCGGCCGGTCACGATCTGGGCAATGCCGGTCACCATGGTGTCGACGATGCCGCGCATCTGCCGCGCGCCGTCGGCAAGCGCCGCCAGCGGGCCGACCCGCACCACCTCGATACTGGCAGGGCCGATGCCGATGAAGCCGATTTTCTGCACATTGCCGAACCGGTCGGCATCGGCGCGGGTTGCCGCCACGACCGGCAAGGCCTGACGCGCACCACCGCGTTCGACCACCATGTCGAGCGGTTCGCCCGGATGCTGGGCCACGGTCATCTTGACGTCCAGAAACGTATCGACGGCCCCGCCGCGCATCGCGACGATGCGATCGCCGACGCGGATCCCGGCCTTTTCCGCCACGGAACCGGGCTGCACCACGCCCACGACCGGCGGCACCACCAGCTTGCCATAGGCCAGGGTGAAGCCCGAAAGGATGGCCAGCGCCACCAGAAGATTGGTAACCGGTCCGGCCAGCACGATCAGCGCACGCTGCCACAGCGCCTTGGCCTGGAACGTGCGATTGCGCTCCTGCGCGGGCAGCGCCAGCCATTCGGCCGTGGGTTTGCTCGTCGGGCTCATATCGCCGGCGAACTGGACGTAGCCACCCAGCGGCAGCAGCGAGAGTTTCCAGCGGGTGCCGCGCTTGTCGGTCCACCCGATCAGTTCGCGGCCGAAGCCGATCGAAAAGACGTCGGCCTTTACCCCGCACCAGCGGCCGACGAGATAGTGACCCAGTTCGTGAAGGAAGACGAGCGGCCCGAGAACCAGCACGAACGCCAGGAAACTGATGAGAATGCCGGGGGTCTGAATCAACGAACGGGCTCCATGCACGCATGTGTGCGCAGGCGGGCTTCGTGGTCAACCGCAATCACATCGGCCAGACAGGCAGGTGGCGGCGGCACGCCACGCGCCAGCACGGCTTCGACGCATGCCACGATCCGGGTGAACCCGATCTTACCGGCAAGAAACGCCGCCACGGCAATTTCGTTGGCGGCGTTGAGCACGGCGGGTGCCGCGCCGCCGGCAAGCACCGCCTCGCGCGCCAGGCGCGTTGCGGGAAAGCGTGCCTCGTCGGGCTTGCGAAACGTCAGTTCCCCGATTTCGGCCAGATCGAGCGGAGTGCAAGGCGTGTCCATCCGCGCGGGCCAGGCCAGGCATGACGCGATCGGCACGCGCATGTCCGAGGGGCCGAGCTGGGCCAGCGTGGAGCCGTCGCGGTATTCGACCATCGAGTGAACGATCGACTGCGGATGGACCAGAATGCGCAGCCGTTCGACGCCCACGGGGAAGAGATGAAACGCCTCGATGAATTCGAGGCCCTTGTTCATCATGGTGGCCGAATCCACGCTGATCTTGGCGCCCATGGCCCAGTTCGGATGCTTTACCGCCTGGGCCGGGGTGGCGTGTGCCAGGCGATCGGCCGCCCAATCGCGGAACGGGCCGCCGCTGGCCGTGAGCGTGATCATCCGCACATGCTCGGATGCGTTGCCGGCCAGGCACTGGAAAATCGCATTGTGTTCCGAATCGACCGGCAACAGCGTAGCCCCGCTGCGCGCGACTGCCGCAGTCATCACCGCGCCCGCGGATACCAGCGCTTCCTTGTTGGCCAGCGCCACGATCCGGCCGCATTCGATGGCAGCCATGGTCGGCTCCAGGCCCGCGCAGCCGACGATCGCGGCAATGGTGATATCGGCGCCGCGCGCGGCGGCCTCGACCAGCGCGGCGGGACCCGCCGCGGCTTCGACGCCCGATCCGGCCAGAGCCGCGCGCAGATCGGGCAGCTTTCCGGGATCGGCAATAACCGCCAGCCTGGCCGAAAATTCCCGTGCCAGCGCGGCCAGTTCGGTAACCTGGGAATAGGCCGTCAGCGCTTCAACCCGGAACGCGGCAGGATTGCGTCGCACCAGATCGAGCGTCGACGCGCCGATGGAGCCGGTGGCGCCCAGCACGGTAAGCGAACGGGGGCCGTTCGTGCCGTGCGTCATGCAGGTGCGCCCATGGCCCAGGCCGTGCCGACGATGATCGCGACCGGCACCAGTCCGTCGACACGATCGAAAAAGCCGCCGTGGCCGGGAATGAGGCGTGAGGAATCTTTCACCCCGGCACGCCGCTTGAGCCACGATTCATAGAAATCGCCCGCTTGCGCGGCCACGGCCAGCCCGGCGCCGGCCAGAGTCGCAACCCCCAGGTTGGCGATGTGCAACGCTTCGGCCAGGCTGGCGCCGGTCGGGCCGATGGCGCTGATCATCCAGGCGCTGCCCAGGGTGAACAAACCCGTCCACAGCCCGGCCGCCGCCATGCCGCCCGCCAGCCCGGCCCAGGTTTTCGACGGGCTGATACGTGGCGCGATCCGTGGCCCGCCCAGTGCCCGGCCGGTGAAATAGGCGCCGGTATCGGTGCAGACGACCACGCCGATCACCGCGACAAGCAAAGGCGTGGGCATCACGATCAGGGCAAGCGCAGCCCAGCCGATATAGACCGCGCCGGTGATCGCGGCGGCTGCCATGCGCATCGGATCGGGCGCGATCCGGGCGGCGAGGCGCAGGTATTCGGCAAAGACCACCAGGGCGACCAGCGCGATGAACGCATCGAGCGCCACCCCGCCCCGCCACACCGCCAGACCCGCCACGGCCAGCATGACCATGGCCGAAGCCAGGCGAACCGGCAGGTCGGACCGCCGGGCCCGGGGTGGCGTCAGGCCGGGTGCTGGTGCACCGGATGGGTCAACGGCCGCCAAAGCGCCGCTCCCGCTCGGCAAATTCGCCCAAGGCCGCACGCAGATGATCGGGCGTGAAATCGGGCCACAGCACGGGGGTGAAGACCATTTCGGCATAGGCCGCCTGCCACAGCAGGAAATTCGACAGGCGCACTTCGCCCGACGTGCGGATCAGTAGATCGAGCGGCGGGAGATCCGCGGTGTCGAGTTCTGCCGCGATGGTTTCGGGCGTGATCTCTCCCTTGATCGCGGCGCGCGCGGCGGCGCGGGCGATTTCCTGCTGCGAACCGTAATTGAGCGCGATCGCCAGCGTCAGCCGGCGGTTGTCGGCCGTGCGCGCCACGGCATCGTTGATCAGTTCCACCAGATCGGCCGCCAGCGCGCGGTATTCGCCGATGACTTTGAGACGCACGCCATTGTCATCGAGCTCGTCGATATCGCTGCGGATGAACGTGCGCAAAAGCCCCATGAGGTCTGAGATTTCCTCGGCCGGGCGCCGCCAGTTTTCGCAACTGAACGCATAGAGCGTAAGCGCTTCGAGACCGAGATCGCCGGCCGCGCGCACGGTGGCACGCACCGCTTCGACCCCCCGCTTATGACCCAGGGCGCGCGGCAAGAACCGGCTTTTCGCCCAGCGCCCGTTGCCATCCATGATGATGGCCACATGACGGGCCAGGGGCGTCGCGCCGCCCCCGTCGCAGGCTTGCGTTGCGGGAACCGGGGCGGCGCTCACTTGCCCAGGATTTCCTTTTCCTTTTGCGCGGCGGCATCGTCCACCGCCTTGATCATCTCGTCGGTCAGCTTCTGGACTTCAGCCTCGAGACGCTTGCGCTCGTCTTCCGAAATTTCCTTCTTGGCCTCGTCGGCTTTCAGGGCTTCCATGCCGTCGCGGCGCACGTTGCGCACCGCAATGCGCGCGCCTTCGGCATACTTGCTCGCCAGTTTGGCCAGTTCCTTGCGCCGGTCCTCGGTCAGATCGGGGATAGGCAGGCGCAGACTGTTGCCATCGTTGATGGGGTTGAGGCCAAGTCCTGCCGAGCGGATCGCCTTTTCGACCGAGCCGACGTTCGACCTGTCCCACACCTGCACCGACAGCAGGCGCGGCTCGGGCGCGGAAACGGTGGCCACCTGATTGAGCGGCATATGGCTGCCATAGACCTCGACGGTGATGGGATCGAGCAGCGCGGTATTGGCGCGGCCCGTGCGCAGGCCCGCAAGATCGCCCTTGAGCGACTCGAGCGCCCCTTTCATGCGGCGTTCCAGATCGCCCTTGTCATATTTTGCCATGGATCAGGCTTCCTTCCGAACGATGGTCTGCGTGCCCGTTCCGGCCAGCACGCGGGCAAGGTTGCCCTGTTCGCGGATCGAGAACACGACGATGGGAATGTTGTTGTCGCGGCACAGGGCAACGGCCGACGCGTCCATGACCTGAAGATTATGCGCCAGCACCGTGTCATAGTCGATGGTGTCGAAGCGCCTTGCCGCCGGGTTCTTCTTGGGATCGGCATCATAGACGCCATCCACGCTGGTGCCCTTGAACAGCGCATCGCACTGCATTTCCGCCGCGCGCAGGGCCGCGCCGGAATCGGTGGTGAAATAAGGCGCACCCACGCCAGCGGCAAAGATCACCACCCGGCCCTTGGCCAGGTGCCGCTCCGCGCGGCGGCGGATCACCGGCTCGCACACCTGGTCCATCTGCACCGCAGACTGCACCCGGGTATCGACACCCAGCTTTTCCAGCGCAGACTGCATGGCCAGCGCGTTCATGACCGTTGCCAGCATGCCCATGTAATCGGCCTGCGCGCGGTCCATGCCTTTGGCCGCCCCCGCCATCCCGCGAAAGATATTGCCCCCGCCGATCACCAGGCAGATTTCAAGGCCCGTGTCCTTGGCCGCCTTCACTTCGGCAGCCAGCGCGGCGACGAAATCGGTGTCGATCCCGAACTGCTGGTTGCCCATGAGGACTTCGCCCGAAAGCTTGAGCAGGATGCGCTTGAACTTTGCCGAGCTGGTCATGGGTCCTTCGGATCTCGCAGCTAGAGGATCGGAGCGGTTGGCGGACGACGGCGCGACCGGCAAGCCCCTGCCGCCCCGGTTCGCGCCCTTATACGCAGCGCATCGGCCGTGCCAAGGGCCGCGCGCGGTTTTCGCCAATGCAAACGTCCCCGCAGCAACAGGAGCCCGGTCGCTTGCCCCGGGGGCAAGGCCAGGCCCCGGTTGCGCGGGGACGCAGGAAAGCGGGGCTTACTTGATGCCGGCCGCGGCCGCGACTTCGGCGGCGAAGTCGGTCTCTTCCTTCTCGATACCTTCACCCAGCTGGAAACGGACATAATCGACCAGCGCGATCCTGGTGCCGGCAGCCTTGCCCGCCGCTTCGACGACCTGGGCGACCGGAGTCTTGTTGTCCATCACGAACACCTGCGAAAGCAGCGCGTTTTCCTTGGCATACTTGGCGACGGCGCCATCGACCATCTTGGCCTGCACTTCGGCGGGCTTGCCGCTTTCGGCCGCCTTTTCGGCCGCGATCTTGCGCTCGCGGGCGATCAGTTCGGGATCCAGATCTTCAGCATTCAGGGCCAGGGGGAATGCCGCGGCGATGTGCATCGCGATCTGCTTGCCCAGCGGTTCCAGCACATCGGCGCCCGCTTCGGATTCCAGCGCCACCAGCACGCCGATCTTGCCCAGGTTGGCGGCCGCGGCGTTGTGCATGTAGGGGACGACAATGCCGTTCGATACGGCAACGTGCTTGATCCGGCGCAGCTGCTGGTTTTCGCCGATCGTGGCGACGTTGTTGGTCAGCTTGTCAGCCACCGTTCCACCGTCGGGATAGGCTGCGGTCCTGAGCGCTTCGACGTCAGCCGCGCCGGTCGCCAGCGCCACTTCGGTGGCCTTGCGCACGAAATCCTGAAACTGGTCGTTCTTGGCGACGAAATCGGTTTCGGAATTGACTTCGACAGCCACGCCCCTGGTGCCGGAAACGGCCACGCCAACCAGCCCTTCGGCAGCGGTGCGGCTGGATTTCTTGGCGGCGGCGGCCAGACCCTTGGCCCGCAGCGCGTCAACCGCGGCTTCGAAATCGCCAGCGGTTTCGTCGAGGGCCTTCTTGCAATCCATCATGCCGGCGCCGGTGCGCTCGCGCAGGTTCTTCACGTCAGCGGCGGTGTAAGCCATGGCGTTGGTCCTTTGTCTGAAACGGTGCGGCCGCGGCTGCACGCGCCGCGGCCCTACTTCATGAAACGGGACAATTCGGTGACGGCGCCTCGCACGGCGCCGCCCCCTTCATGCCGGTGCGCAAGCTCAGCCTTCGACGGCTTCTTCCGCAACCGGTTCATCCAGTGCGCCCATGTCCACGCCCGCGGCATAGGCAGCGTCACGGCCGCCCCTGGTGGCAGCGGCCGCCACGGCCTCGCAATAGAGGCGGATGGCGCGGCTGGCGTCGTCATTGGCGGGAATGGGGAACGCGATGCCCTCGGGCGAAACGTTCGAATCGAGGATGGCCACGACCGGGATGCCCAGAACGTTGGCTTCCTTGATCGCCAGCTCTTCCTTGTTGGCGTCGATCACGAACATCACGTCGGGGATGCCGCCCATATCGCGGATGCCGCCGAGCGACAGTTCGAACTTGTCGCGTTCGCGCGTAAGCTGGAGCACTTCCTTCTTGGTAAGGCCGGTCGTGTCACCCGAAAGCTGTTCTTCCAGTGCTTTGAAACGCTTGATCGAGCCCGAGATGGTCTTCCAGTTGGTGAGCATGCCGCCCAGCCAGCGATGGTTGACGAAATGCTGGCCCGAAGCCCGGGCCGCCTGGGCGATCGGTTCCTGCGCCTGGCGCTTGGTGCCGACAAACAGCACCTTGCCGCCCGCCTGGACGGTGGCCGAAATGAATTCCAGCGCCCGCGCCATCAGCGGCACGGTCTGCGACAGATCGAGAATGTGGATGCCGTTGCGGGCGCCGAAGATATACGGCTTCATCCGCGGATTCCAGCGGTGGGTCTGGTGGCCGAAATGTGCGCCGGCCTCGATCAATTGCTGCATGGTGACGACAGGAGCCGCCATGGTCTTTTCCTTCCGGTTCAACCTCTGAGGCGCAGGAACCGAGCGGAAACCCGCAACTGGCACCGGTATGTGCGCGCCCCATGTGGACTTCCCGGCTGTCACGACCACGGCGGCTTGCCGCGAATCATCGCCGGGATGCGTTGCCCCTTAGCGTGCGATTGGCACCAATGCCACCGGATTTCCCCTTAACCATGATTCGTTGGCAACAAGCCATTTGGCGCGAGCGAAACACCATTTGTCGCAAGGAATTTGTCGCGGCAGCGAAAGGGCGGCGGACGCGATCTCACCATTTTCGATCTAAGTACAGATACTTAGTGAGAAAATCCAGGTGTATGAATTTCCTGTTGACGTAACGGAACAAAAGTGGAACATTGTTCCCGTCAAGACAACCAAACGGAACCGCGCAAGAGCGATCTGGTTATCCACAGGACAGGCGCTTGCTGTCAAGCGCCGGTCAAGGATGGCTGCTCGCCCGCCACTCGCTCTTTGTCCGAAAGGCTTTGCCCATGCTCGCCCTTCTCGCTTCGCTTGTCATTGCCGGTGCTGGCGTTGCAGCCCTGCTTGCCGTTGCGGTCACCTGGCGCGGCCAATCGGGCGCCATCCGGCAGCTTCTGGTCGATGCGCGCACGCTGGAACAAGCCGACGCGCTGGAAACGGATCGCGCATTTCTGATGCAACTGGCGGAACGCCCGCTGCACGAGGCCGCTCCGGGCGAACCGGCAGCGGCGTTGCGCCCCGCCCTGCCGGCCATGCGCCGCCCTGCGTTGCGGATTGTCGCGAGCGCCAATGGGCTGGTTACGACGGGCTCGCATCGCGCTGCCGCCTGAGGCGGGCATAACGCACTATGCCCACCGGGATCATGGTGAGGTAAACGGCGCAAAGACCCACCAGCGTAAGCCAGGGTTCGGTCAAAAGCGCCGCGAAGACCAGGCCGGTCAGCGCAATCAGTTCCAGGCGGATAGTCTTGCGCGGGCGGAACGACGACCACCCCGGCGTGGCCAGATTCGAAATCATCATGAACGCGATCAGCGTGGCCCAGATGGCCACGAATACCGGATGGCGCAGTTCGTTCCACCCGCTGGCGATCCACAGGTAGAGCGGCAGAAACGAAAGGCCGGCTCCGGCGGGCGCGGGCACCCCGGTGAGGAAACCGGCCGATTTGTGCGGCTGGTCCTGCATGTCGATCCGCGCGTTGAAGCGGGCAAGGCGCAGAGCGCAGCAAACCGCCAGCGCCAGCGCCGCAAACCAGCCGAACCGCGGCATTTGCTGCAGCGACCAGAGATAGAGGATCAGTGCCGGCGCCACGCCAAAGGAAATGGCATCGGAAAGACTGTCGAGTTCCGCACCGAAGCGGGATTGCGCTTTCATCAGCCGGGCCACCCGGCCGTCGATACCGTCGAGCATGCCCGCCAGGATCACTGCAAGCACGGCACCGCGAAAATCGCCGCCGATGGCGAAGCGGATGCCTGTCAACCCGCAGCACAGCGCGGCAGACGTGATGGCATTGGGCACCAGGGCACGCAGGGTCAGCCCGCGCGAAAGACGACGGCGCCCGAAATCTTCTCCTGAAGAAACCTCGTCCTCCGCCCTCTCATACGCCCCTGCGGGAGTCACTGGCTGACGCCCTCGATCAACGGCGCGTGGCCGAGTTCCGCAAGAATCGTTTCGCCGGCCACCACGCGCTGGCCGATCAGCACTTTGGGCTCTGTGCCCGCGGGGAGATAGACATCGACGCGGCTGCCGAAGCGGATGAGCCCGACGCGCTGGCCCACGGCCACGATATCCCCGGTCTTGACGAAAGGCACGATGCGGCGCGCCACGAGACCCGCGATCTGGGTGAAACCGAGTTTGACCCCGTCGCTGCGTTCGATCAGGAAATGCTGGCGCTCGTTGTCCTCGCTCGCCTTGTCAAGATCGGCATTGAGGAACTTGCCTGGAATGTAGACGACGCGGCGGATCGTGCCGCCAATCGGCGACCTATTCACATGGACGTCGAACACCGACATGAAAATCGAGACGCGGGTGACCGGTTCCGGGTCCATGGCCGGCAGGCCGCTGCCGTCGTCGGCCGAAAGCTCGCGCGGCGGCGGCACTTTCTGGATCAGCGTGATCAGCCCGTCGGCCGGTGCCATCACGAACCGGTCGTCGCGCGGGGTCACGCGCACGGGATCGCGGAAAAAGGCCAGTACGCCCACTGTGAGGAACAGCAACGGCCAAGCCACGATGCTGCCGCCCAGCACGGCACCGGCGAGTGCGACCGCCGCGGCGATCGCGCCGAATTTGCGTCCTTCGGGATGGATGGGGGGCCAGGACCAACCGGCATGGCCGCGTCCGCGATTGTCAAATATGTCACCAGGCATCGGCCTGATCTAGGCCTTGCCACGCCCGGGGGCAAGCGCGGGACGCATATTGCCCTGCCAAGCGCCGACAAAGATCGACAAGTGCCATGCCGAGCCAGGCGATCACCTTGTTGTAACGGGCTTTTTCACAACGTCGCCCACTCGCGTGGGGCCGCCGATTGCGCTGTCATAGCGGGGTCAACGCAAAGGAACCGCGCCATGATTCCCCTCCCCGCCGCGTTCTGGCCCTATTGGCTGGTCAGCCTGGCTGCCGCCGCCACGATCGTCGTGGCGCGGATCGCCATCCGTCTGTGCCCCGACCGCGGGCCATGGCTCGTCTGGCGCGAATGCCTGGCCCTGCCCGCCTTTGCCACGCTGGCAACGATGATGGCCGTGCAGCACGACACCGTGCCGACGGCTGCTCCGCTCATTGCCATGGTGCTCGCTCTCGCGGGTTTTCCCCGCCTGGCGCGCGCCGCAATGCGCTACATCTTGCGGAAATAGGCCACGACCCGCCCCAGCACGTGCAATTCGCTGTCATAGGCCGATATCGGCGTTATGGCGGGATTGTCGGCCATCAGCAGCCATCCGCCGTTCTTGCCCGGCCGCAACCGCTTGACGCAACCCAGCCCGCAATAACTGACCGCCCAGACCTGGTCGGCCAGGCGTGGCACGGTCTGTGTAGTATCGATCAGCAGCAAATCGTTGTCGAGAATCGTAGGAATCATGCTGTCGCCCGACCCGCGGGCGATGATCAGGCTTTCGGCCGGAGCGCGGGTATAGAGATCCAGCCATTCGCGCGGGAACATGCGCTGCACGTCGGCAATCGCCTGATCGAGATAGGCTGCGCCGAGCCCGATGGCGAGATCCACTTCGCGCACCGGCACCAGGCCCATGGCATCGGCCACCACCGCAAGCGAAGGCACTTTGGGGCCATCGGCAACGGGATCGTCGGTTTCACCGACAAGATACTCCACGCTCGTTTCCAGAGCGCGGGCAATGGCGTGCAGATGGCGAGACCCTTGCGCCCCCTTGCGGATGAGGTGGTTCACGCTGGGCTGGGAAATGCCGACGCGCCGCGCCAGTTCGGCTTGCGAAAGGCCCAGCGCGCGGATGCGTGCGGAAATGCGATCACCCAATGTCATGATGCCCATATATAGATTTAACTATACCAAATCAATGCATTTGTCTATTGCCCAATCAATAGATTGTGCTATTATAGATAAATCAATATATTTGGAGTCGTTCATGGGTTCCCGCGTCAAATCCCGCAGCCGCAATGGCGGCCTCAGTTGCCCCCACTGTCATGCCCCCGGCCAGCGCCGTTCCAGCCGGCCGGTTACCGAAACGTACCGGGAGATCTATTATCAATGCACCAATTGCCTTTGCGGCCACACCTGGAAAGCCAGCGAGACGTACGACTATGGCCTGGTGCCCAGCGCCACGCCGAACCCTTGCGTCACGTTGCCGCAGAAATCCTCATCCTGATGCCCGGGCCTTGCGCAGACCGGCACCGCATAAGGCGCGACCAACCGTCAGAGCGAAAGCGGGCCGTCGGCATCGACGGGCACGAGGATCAGGTGGGCGTGGTTGTCTATCAGGCACCAGGCGAGGCACCGAACCTGCGGCGGCACATCCCTTGCGAGCAGCAGCGCAATGTAGAGCGCGCGATCTCCCCTGCGGGCGTCAATTAGGTATACTGTCCCCAGAATTCCCCGGGAATTCCCCGGGAATTCCAATCGTTCGAACGTGGTCGACGTGGCTATTGTAGGCGCCCGCAAAGGCAGCAGCGGCAAGATCGACGCAAGTGATGACAATCCTCGTCGCCTATGCATCCCAGTTCCTGCCCCTGCGCCGAGACTGGAGAAGCGGGAACGATGCGAAGGCCAGCTGTCCCATCAGCCCGGCAAGACCGGGTCCGCTCGTCATTTCCCGCACCTGTTGAGGCAGGTTTCGATCGAACAGGCCGATGCCGACCAGAACCTCCGCGGTCATTAGCAAAACGAAGGCGACCGTACCCATAAGTAGCTGTGCGCCGAGCGCTTCCAACACGGCGAACCGCCTCAGTAGCAACTCGCAATAGATCCACGACATGGCCAGCATGGCTGGCAGCTCGACCAACGTGGCGCCCCAAGCACCAAGCATGGGGGCGAGCAGCAGGACGCGCACGGTGCCAAGCAGGAAGCCGAGTGTGAACATCCCCGCGAAATAGGCTATGCCTGCCCTTGCGGCTGCGCTCATAGCGGATCCCCTTCTACTAGCCATTGATCCTGAGTGGGAGCGGGGGTTCGGGGGACAGTATACTTAACTCTGCGCATCGCGAGCTTTCTGCTTCGGGCCGCGTGCTGCCGGGGGTGAGAGGTCGGCCGCTGGCGGCTTCCTGGGTTGCGATCCAGTCCTCGGCGCCGAGCAGGCGGCCGGTCCGCAGCCGCGCCTCGATCGCCTCGGCAACGGCCTCGCCCCAAGCCTGCACGCCCCAAGCCTGCACGCCACTCGCGCCTCCACCCCATGGCGCAGCATGGCGCGCCCGTTGGGCACGTGGGCAGGCCGTCACCATCCTGATAGGTGCCGGGATTCGCGAGGGCCGACCTGACCGCTACCGCCGAGAATTTTCCCATCGTTTTCTCCCCCACACTTTTCCGCATCGCGGCGAGGAACCACAGTGTGGAGGTAAGGGCATTTACCCCCATATTACCCCCCACACTGAGCGTCGGATGGGTGTGCATCGCGAAGGATTTATGTGGAGGGCGAAAGGGAACATACCGCAGAAAGCCAAGGATTCCCATGGATTTTGGAGTATGCTTGCGGATTAGGGTGTGGTGGCAGGGCTTGTACCGAACATGGCACTTTAAATTATGTAATTATTAGATTTTTATGAAGACCCTGAAATTACCCCCACATTCTCCCCCACACTTTCCGAGACAGGGTCAACTTCCCAAGCAGCAAAGATGTCCGACGCTCGCTCTTCAACCCGACGTGATTGCATATCGCTACGCGGCGGCCTGGCGTCAAAGTCGCCTGCATCACGCCGCTATGCATGCCAGCGGATCGCCGTCGAAGGCGCCGCCGCAAGATAGCTCATCCCGTCATAAGTCGCCGCGAGCAAACGCGAACGCAAATCCATAGAGAGGCTGTCCTATCCATGCTTGCCGGTAAAGAGGAGTCCCTCATCGATCAGAACCGTCAAAAACCGCTTTAATTACAGATGCCCAGATGGCCCTTGCGATTCCGTCGGCACCAAGGTTTTGCATCTCTCGCGCCGGCAGAAAGCACGTTCAGCAGCATTGCATGTAGGGCGGGGTGGCCCGCAACCGAGTGCGATCGGTTACGGGCGCCCGTCCCATTCTCCCGGTGCAAAGCGCGAACGCTCGGTGACGGATCGGAACCCCAACGACCGGTCAGGGCATCAGCACCGTGTCAACGACGTGGATCACGCCGTTCGATTGCATCACGTTGGAGATCGTAACCTGCGCCTCGCCGCCTTTTGCGTCGGTCAGTATCAGCTTCTTGCCTTGCATTGTCGCGGTCAGCGGTTCGCCTTGAACGGTCGTCAGCGTGGCGCGGCCGCGGCCAGCCTTGATCGCCTTGGCGATGTCGGCGCTCGTCATGCGCCCGGCGACGACATGATAGGTCAGTACCGCGGCGAGCGCGCCCTTATTTTCCGGCTTGAGCAGTGTGTCAACCGTGCCGGCCGGCAGCTTTGCAAATGCGGCGTTGGTTGGCGCAAAAACCGTGAAGGGGCCGGGGCCGGCAAGCGTATCGACCAGCCCCGCCGCCTTGACGGCGGCCACCAGCGTGGTATGATCCTTTGAATTCACAGCGTTAGCGACGATGGTCTTGCTGCTGTACATCGCCGCGCCGCCAACCATCGGGTTGGCTAGGGCCGGGCATGAAACCGACGCCATTGCAAGGGGGGTGATAGCCAGAGCGGCAATGGCCGCGATTGTGTCAAACCTGCGCATGCGAATATCTCCTGCTTGATGACCACCGCTTGTCCGGTTGTCGCTGGAGATACGTTGGCACGCTGCGGACGGATGCATCGGGCGATCAGACGCCACCGATTTTTCCGCTGCCCAGGATCGGCCCAGTCGGTTTGCCGGTAGGAGACCCCCCGCGGGGTTCAAGCGAGATTGCAAAAGCCGCCCCTGGCGCAATCAGTGCGCGGACCTCGGCGCGCGCCAGCGTGATGGCCGGACGCGCCGGGTCGATTGTTCCGAGCGAGCGGGGGCTGCCATCTGGCGGAATGATCCACAACTCGGCATCGCTCTTGCCGGCATCGAGCGTGCCGGGGACGATGGTCAGTCGCCCGGCGCCGGCATCGTAGGCAATGGTTGCAATCACTGCATCGGCGCCTGCGACGCTGGCGAGCAGGACGCGCGCGGCAGCCGGCGCAGTGCCCGGCGCGGCCTGCTGCACCCTTGGCGCGGTGCGCAGTACGATGACACCCCCCAGCAATGCAGCGACGAGCGTTGCCGCCACTGCAGCGGCGCGCCAACGCTTTGCCTGCGCCACTGCCGCGTTATCATTGTGCGGCAGCATCGCCTCGATCCGCGACCACAAGGCGTCGCCCGGCGGCACGCTGCCCTCTGCGGAAAGCGGCTCGAAGCGCGCGCGCCACCAAGCGACACGTTCGGCAAATGCAGGCTCGTTGTCCGCGCGCCGCCGAGCGGCTCTGCGTTCGGGCGGGTCGAGCAGTCCGAGCGCGAGTTCGGCGGCGAGGATATCGTCTTCCTCGGTCATGACAGGCACGCCCGCAGTTTGATCAGCGCGCGTCTGATCCGGCTTTTGACCGTACCGAGCGGCATGCCGGCACGCCCCGCCAGCTCTGCATAGGTTGCCTGTTCGAAAAACGCCGTGCGCACCAGCACGGCATCGCCTTTCGCCAGTTCTTCGATGCAATGGGCAATGGTGTGCTCGCGCTCCACCTCAATCAATCGGTCGAGCACGCCTGCACTCTCGTCGGCGGGCTCGTCAATGCATGCGATCGGTGTGGTGATCCGGCGCCCGTTGGCACGCAGGCGATCGATCGCGCGATTGCGGGCCAGTGCGGCCAGCCAAACGATCGGGCTGGCACGCGCAGGATCGAATTGCGCCGCTTTCTGCCAGACCGTGACATAGACCTCCTGCAACACGTCCTCCGCCTCCTGGCGATCAGAAGAGAGACGAAGGCAGACGCCGAAAAGCCTTGCGCAGGTTCGACGATAAACCTCGCGGAACGCAGTCCTGTCGCCGCCGGCGACACGTTGAAGCGCAGCGATCAGAAAGGACTGGTCGGTGTCCTGTGCATCGGCAATCATTGCAGTTCGTCTAGCACTGCCGGCCTTGTGCCACAACGGAGCCGTGACCGGATCGCTGAAGGACTGCCTGGGCCACGAGCAAGCGGCGACACGGCGAGTGCCAGGACATCGGAGGCCGCGCGTACGAAGGTCAGGCGGCGCCGGAAAGTCACTTGTCGATGATGTCCCGGTGCATAGGCGCAAGCGCGGCAATCAAGCGGTTCTGGGCGCGGAAGGGAATGTGGCGCTTGTTCATCGCCACCTGCAATTCTTCGACCAGGCCGTAGAAATTGGCTTCCTTCACTTTCATGCCGCGGTGAGCTTCCGCCATCGTGCGCCCGGAGTACGTGCAGGGGCCATGCATGATCACGCAGAACTGTTCGACCAGCAGCGCCTTGATCCGGGCCTGGTCGGCGTTCTCGAAAAAGGGCCTGGTCTTCGGGTTCCTGAGCCAGCGCGCCATGGCATCGTCCATCAGAGCGGTCAGCCCCTCGCGTCCTCCAAAAGTTTCATAGAGATGCGCGTCGTCGGTGATGACCGGGGTGGTTGGCGCAGCGGTCTTTACAGAGGGATCGTTCACGGCCGGTTCGGCAATATTGTATTTGGGCGCCAGGTTTTCCTGACCGAGCGCCGCCGAAGACGTGCCGGCGAGGATAACAAGCGAAAGGGCGGTCTTGAACATTGTGGTGTCCTCGATGAAAGCGTCAGAAACCGAGCTGAAGGGAAACGTAGGCGCCGTTCTGGCGGGTCAGCGCGATCTGTCCGAGCCGCGCATAGGCGGCGGTGATCGAGATGTTGCGGCTAGGCGCATAGGCAACGAAGAGGTCATAGGCGTCCTCCTCGCGGAACGTAGTTCCACCGAGGGCGCCTTCCAGCCGGTTGGACTTGGTGCGGTATTCCCCGCCGACCGCGAGCTTGCGGGTCAGCAGATATGCAGCTGAAGCCTCGACCTGAGGCTTATAGGCCTGATCTTTGCCGCCAAGCCCGCCGAAGCCGAGAATGCCGTACTGGTTGGCCTTGGTCAGCCGCAGCGTGGCGTTGAGCAAAAGGCTTTGCGAAAGAATGAGCTTGGTTGCCGAGGCATAGATATCCACACCCTTGCGCTTTACCCCAAGCGCGCCGCCGACGACGGTCTTGTCGTCATTGATCTTGTACTGCAACCCGATCGAAACCTGCGGCAGCACCGTATCCTGATCGAGCACTGCATCCCCGAACAAGCGCAGCTTCGCGCCGATGATCGTCTGGCTGATGGTAAAGCGGTTGCCGAGCCCGAGCGCCGCGCCGACTTCGCGCAGATTGAAGTTCTGCCGCGCCAGCGAAAGTTCTAGCCGGTTGTACAGGCTTACTGCCGCACCATAGGATGCAAGCGTAAAATCCTGCGTATCGACGCCGGTTGCAAAGGCGCTGCTGCCGATTTGATTGCGCGTGCCGTAACTGCCGATCAGCGCCCAGGGAACAATGCCGCCGCCGCCCGCGCCCTCGATCGTCGAAACGCCGCCGGTAAGCAGAAGGCGCCCCCCTTCGGGAAGAAGCGATCCGCGCTGTTGGGACGCCGCGCTTTCCAGCACGGGCTCTGCCGCGGCCGGGGTTTCGGACGGGGCACCATCCGATCCGGCCAGCACCGCAGCCGCCGTCCCGCTGTCGGTGACCGTCGCTGCATGCGCAGCGGAAAACTGGCTGCACAACGCGATCCCCGCAAAGACCGCGCCGGCAACCGTCGCCTGAAAGACAGACGTCATGATTTGGTATGCTCCCCTTGCCCAGCCGGATCGAAATTTTCCGGCTTTCATTCCCGCTTACGGACAAGGTTCGGGCGCGGATGCATCGCAGCGAAAAATTTTATCGTGCCGACCAAAGCGCGCCGGGTGCCACACGCTCGGGCGATCGGTGGTTAGCCCATCATGACAACCAGCTGAAGCGCGCCCGCGCCGCGCCAGACGCCAGCGGTCGCATTCCTGTCGGCGGCGGCACGCGCGATCGTCGAGGACGCGCCCGCCCATCCCTGGTTTACGCCACCGCGCCGAGTGCTGCCCGGCCGGGCCAGCCACGTTGCCCTGCTGGTCCCCGCGCAGAACCTGGTGGAAGCGGTGAACGCGCAGGCCCCGCACCGCGCCATCTCGCCGCTGGTTTCGCAACCGGTGGTCGAGGCCTGCCTGCAGGTCCCGAGCTGGCACTGGCTCGCACCGGGCCGGGACCGGGCCATCGCGCGTCGCGCCTTTGCGGCCGATCTACCCGACGCGATCGTCGCGCGCCGGTCGAAAGGCACCCCGACCGGCTTTGTCGCGGCGATCTTCGACCGGCACCGGTAGGCCATCCGCGATATGCTGCTCGGCGGCCGCCTGGCCTCCCTGGCCTGCTCGATCGCGACGCGCTTTCGTCGGCGTTAAACCAGCCCGGTCCGGTCCGCGATCTGCGCTTCGTGCGGATCATGGAACTGGTCGATGCCGAGGCCTGACTCCAGAATAAGTTGATTATGTTTAAATAATTTGCCTTATCATCCATTAAACAGTAACCGCGAAACTGTGGGCTCAAGGGCCTAGCAACTTGCTTACGGGTAGTGGAATCAAGTGATTCAACAGTGGCGCTGAACAGCCGTTGCCATGAGCGATTTGATTTGGTCGTCCGAGGCGCAGATGCGCCAGATCGAGCCGCATTTTCCATTATCACGCGGCGTACCTCCGGTTGATATTGGCGGATTATCAGCGATATCATCTTCGTGATCGGCAACGGTCTGCGCTGGCGTGATGCCCGTGCCGAGTATGGTCCGACCAAAACTGGACACTTCGAAGAACCGTATGATTTCGGCATGATGGGCGACGAGGGGCATGCAAGTGAATGGTGAGCCCCGGTTCAGGGGGCTGATCCGCTGATTTCCGTGTTGGAGCCGAATGCAGAGGCCGGCTTTTCCGTCATGCGGGCGCAGTTCGCCTCTCAAGCCAGGCAAGGCGCTGGAAGTTATAGGCCAGGTTGGCCATTCCAATCTTGATGCGGGCGCGGGCGATGCCGATGTGGTTCTTGTAACCGAACATCGGGATAGCGAGGTCGACCGGCTTCGCTGCCTTTGGATCGGCACCTTCCTTCACCTTGGCTTTGGTGTACTTGACGCTCCAGCGCGCATCGCGGTCCTTCTGTCTGGCCTTGGACGGCTTCCAGTTCTCGGGCACTCGGCCTTCCTTGATCGCCGTCTTCTCGGCCTCGGTGTTCCTCTGCTTGGGCGCCGGAACGACGGTTGCATCGATGATCTGCCCACCCATGGCGAGATAGCCCCGCTCGGTGAGCGCGGCATCGAAGCGAGCGAACAGTTTGTCGATCGCCTTGGCCTGAACCAACCTCTCGCGGAACAGCCACACCGTCGTTGCATCCGGCACCGTGCCGTCGAGCCCGAGGCCCAGGAAGCGCTGGAACGACAAGCGATCCTTGATCTGGAACTCGGTCGCTTCATCCGACAGCGAGTAAAGCGCTTGCAGCACCAGGATCTTAAACATGAGAACCGGATCGAACGGAGGCCGGCCACCCTTGCCACGAACGCTCCGTCGCAGCGCGGCGACCAGCGGACCGCGGAAAATCTCGAAGTCGATAACACACGCCAGTCGCTCCAGCGGATCACCTCGCACGAAATTTTGCCAGTCTTAGGTTATCATTTATAATGTATCCTTTTAAATTTTATGCTAGTCAATCAATCATATTGCTTAATAACAATTCACCAAAATTGAGATTCGTTCAAAGCGAGAAAATCGAGACGGTGGCTATTATCCAGATTTTCTCAAAGCCAAGAAGCAACTGCGGCAACGAGGCTTACGACTGACGGGAAGTTCCTGCCGAGCTCGTCGTGGTGGCAGACCGCCGCTCGACAAAACGTTCAAGGCTGCTGACGATGATCAATGTAGCACGGCCCACCTTGATGATGTCGATCTCGTGCGCCGCGATCAGCTCGTAAAGCTTGGTCTTGCCGATACCCAGCGCGCGCGCCGCATCGGGCACGCGGATGGTCAGGGCGTTGCGTACGCCCAAGGTGGGGCCCTTCTCGCTCATGCGCCGCGCTTTCCAAGGTGCTCGCGCGCCTTTGCGAACGCCCGATCGCTTTCGAGGAAGGCAGCAAGAATGGCCGGGATCAGTTCGTTGACCGGCTCCTCCCGGCCGTAGATCTCTGCATAGATCAGGGCATAGTCCTGAAGCGCCTGATGCAGGTCGGGCAGTATCGTGACGGTGAGCTTGACCGGGGTCCGGTCGGGAATGCGAGCAAGCTTGAGGTCGACCATGATTTTCTCCTAGCCGCGCCACGGCGCGAGAACGAGATCGCGATGGACGATCAGCCGAACCGGAGCGCCCGGCCGGATAGTGATCGTCGGCTGAATCTGCAGATTGCGTGAAGTGAACTGGTCGCCGGCGCGGGAGACGTTCTGCTGCGTCGATTGCCGGATCGCCTGGACAAGGTCGCTTTCGCCGGTGAAAGTAAGGTTGGTACCCACCCCAAGGACGGTGGAGATGGCGACGCCCTTGAGCAGCGCCCAGGTGTGGAAATCCACCTTGTCGGCAAGACCTGCATAACCTGACGGATCGGATGCCGGCACGTTGTCGAGGCGAATCGAACTGCCATCCGGCATGACGATCCGCTGCCAGACAATCAGCGCACGCTTTTGCCCGAAAGCCACGACGCTGTCGTAGCTGCCGATCAGCCGCGCACCTTGCGGAATGAGCAGGATGGTGCCTGTCGCGCTGTCGAACACCCGTTCGGTCACCTGGGCAATGACCAGGCCTGGAAGGTCTGACCTGAGGCCGGTGATCAGGCTTGCGGCGATGACGCTGCCGGCCAAGAGCATGTCGGGCGATGCAGGTGGGACAAGCCGCCCGGAATTGACGTTCCCGGCGTTATCGCGCGCTGTGACGAAGTCGGCTTTGCGCTGCTGTGCATTGGGATCGCGATCCGGGTCGATCGCCAGCCTGGTGGCATCGGTTGCCGGCAAGGCTGGCGGGGACGGCGGCGCCTCCCCATTGCTCGGCACGGCACCGCGGTCGCTGGACTGGGCAAGCAGGCCCGATTCGCGCGCTGCCCTGCGTTCAGCAGCCCGTCGTTCGCGCTCGGTTGCGGCAGCCTGATCAACATGGGCGGTGTCTTCGGCAGGCTCGCGCGCCATCGCGCGCTGGTGCTCGAGGATCGGACGGCCCAGATCGCCCGGCAGTGCCGGCCCAAGCTTGGGGACATCGCCATAGCTGCGCGGAAGAGCGTTCAATGTATCGCCTGGCAGCTTTGCCGCTATCGCTTGGTCTGCGGCCTCGCCGACCAGATGCAGCCCGGCCGGCCGCAGCGCGAACCAGGCCGTCAGCGCCAGACCGAACGAGCCGGCGGCCGCGGTCCCGATGATGACGCTCCGCTTGAACCGGATTGCCGGGATTGGCCGCGCGCGCAGCGCCAGCGTTTCGGGATCGACCTTGTCTGGCACGGCCTGGCCCTCGGCCGCCGGTTGATGCGCGCCGCCGGTCATGAGCCCCTCCCGCTGCGTGCGGCCTCGGCCACCCGGCTGATGCGCACGATCTGCTGGTGCTTTGTCCCAAGGCGAAGCTCGGCGACGTCGAAAATGCGGTCGATCACATAGAAGCGGCCCTTGACGCGATAGTTGACGAGTTGCGCTTCGCCCTTTGCGTCGACCAGGAAGATCGGCGGCGCCTCCCCGACGCCAAGCGTGGCAGGAAACTCGACGAACGTCTGGCGGCCGTCATCGAAGGCCCTTACCTTGTCCGTGAGACGGGCGACACGCCGTTTTTCCATCATGTCGCGCTGCTTGCCGAACTGCAAAAGGCGGCGGATAGCGGTAACCTCTACACCTATCACTTCAACATGCTTCGCGCTGTGCTGGAAAAGACCGCAAGTTTCCACGGCTTCCCCGGCTTCTCGTCCTGCATCAAGCAAGATGACGACGACCCGGACGGCATCTTGCATACCCGGCTGGTCAACGTGATGAGCCACGGAAATTATTCGCTGTTCGAGCCGACCGAGATGGTGCCGGAGAATAAGGACTATTTCCGGCGCATCCTGAACGATTTCAGGGTCCGCTTTCCCTTCAATCCCGAACTCTTCGTCGACGAAGCACAGCAGGCAGGCGCCCAATGACCGAACAAGAACACAAAAAACTGGGCCAGACCCTGTGGAACATCGCCGACCAGCTTCGCGGTGCAATGAACGCGGACGATTTCCGCGATTACATGCTGGCTTTCCTGTTTCTGCGCTACCTCTCTGACAATTACGAGGTGGCGGCGGCAAAAGAGTTGGGGCCAGATTACCCGGTTGACGTGCCCGAAGACGTGCGGCGGAAGCTTGGTGCAAATTCGCCTCTCGCGCTTTGGTATCAGGACAACCCCGCCGATACAGACGATTTTGAGCGGCTGATGCGCCGCCGCGTTCATTATGTGATCCGTCCGGAGCACCTGTGGACCAGTATCGCGGAAATGGCTCGTGTTCAGGATAACGAGCTGCTTAGCACGCTCCAGACCGGCATGAAGTATATCGAGGAGCAGTCGTTCGAGAGCACGTTTGGCGGGCTGTTCTCCGAAATCAACCTGTCATCGGAAAAGCTGGGCAAGACCTATCCCGACCGCAATGCGGCACTCTGCAAGATCATTGCCGAGATTGCCAAGGGGCTAAAATCCTTCTCCACCGATAGCGACACGCTTGGCGATGCTTACGAATATCTGATTGGGCAGTTTGCCGCCGGATCGGGCAAGAAGGCGGGTGAGTTCTACACTCCGCAATTCGTGTCCGACATCCTTTCCCAAATCGTATCGCTCGACGGGCAGGAACCCGCGACCGGCAATCGCAAGCATATCGACAGCATCATGGATTTCGCCTGCGGCTCCGGCTCGCTGCTGCTGAATGTCCGCCACCGCATGGGCGCGCACGGCATCGGCAAGATCTACGGGCAGGAAAAGAACATCACCACTTACAACCTCGCGCGCATGAACATGCTGCTGCATGGGGTGAAGGATACCGAGTTCGAGATTTTCCATGGCGATACGCTGACCAACGACTGGGAGATGTTGCGGGAGTTAAACCCGGCGAAGATGCCGCGTTTTGACGCCGTGGTTGCCAATCCACCTTTCAGCTATCGCTGGACACCGACCGATGCGATGGCGGACGATGTGCGGTTCAAGAACTATGGGCTCGCGCCCAAGTCAGCCGCCGATTTCGCTTTCCTGCTCCACGGCTTCCACTTCCTCAAAGACGATGGCGTCATGGCCATTATCCTGCCGCATGGCGTCCTTTTCCGGGGCGGGGCCGAGGCGCGCATTCGCACCAAGCTGCTCAAGGATGGCCACATTGATACGGTGATCGGCCTGCCTGCCAATCTGTTCTACTCGACCGGCATCCCTGTGTGCATTCTGGTTCTCAAGCGGTGCAAGAAGCCTGACGATGTGCTGTTTATCAATGCAGCCGAGCACTTCGTTCGGGGCAAGCGGCAAAACTTCCTGGGCGACGGCACGGACGGTAAGCCGGACCATATCGGCAAAATCGTCTCGACCTATCAGCATCGCACCGAAGAGCCGCGCTACTCCCGCCGCGTGTCGATGGCCGAGATTGAGGAAAACGACTTCAATCTGAATATCTCGCGCTACGTCAGCACGGCGACGGCAGAGGAGGAAATCGATCTTGCCGCCGTCCATACCAAGCTGGTGTCGCTTGATCAGAAGATTGCCAACGCCACCAAAGAGCACAACGCCTTTTTGCAGGAACTGGGACTACCCCCGCTGCCGTGAGCGGCGGGTTCCGAGGTCTCGCGTGAGGTCAAACTTCAAGTGATGAACAAAGCGGACCAGCCATACCGGTTTGATTTGGTTCGGCATAGCCTTCGCCGGGTCAACTTTGACCACCCTATTATGAACTTATGGCCAGGTTCGATCGCCTTAGAAGAGGTGCCGATGTCTGGTATGGCGGCGACCTCGATTGACGGGCTCAGTAAGCTGGACACCCGCAAAAACCGTTGGCGTTTCGGCGTCGAAGGTGATTCATTGATCGAGAACGATCATGGAGAGCCGTGGTGGATCCAAAGTCCCTGTTCAGTTTGAGCGAGCATCTCGAGGCCTTGAGCGGGGATGGCGATCCGCTCGAGGTTCTGCAGCAGACGGTGGACTTTGAGTATTTCCGGGCCTGGTTGGTCGAAGGGCTCGGCTACGGCGATGGGGCCAAGGGCGGGCGACCGCCGTTCGATCCGGTGATGATGTTCAAGGCGCTGATCCTGCAGGCGCAGCACAACCTGTCGGATGCACGGATGGAATTCATGATCCGGGATCGCCTGAGTTGGCTGCGTTTTCTTGGGCTGTCGCTCGGGGACCGGACACCGGACGAGAACACGATCCGGCATTTCCGCAATCGCCTGACCGAGACCGGAACGCTCAAGAAGGTGATGAAGGCCTTTGACTGGCAACTCCAGAAGAAGGGCTACATCCCCATGTCCGGGCAGATCGTGGATGCCTCGCTGGTGCCTGCGCCCAAGCAGCGCAATACCGAAGGTGAACGCGAGGCGATCAAGTCGGGCAAGAGCGCGAAGGATATCTGGCCCGATGAACCGAACAAGGCCGCGCAGAAAGACACCGATGCGCGCTGGACGCTCAAGATTGGCGGCAAGGTGCGCCATAGCGAGGACGGCACGCCGCTGCCCATGATCGCGCTGCCGGTCTTCGGCTACAAATCGCATATCAGCATCGACCGGCGCTATGGCTTCATCCGCGAAATGGCGGTCACTTCGGCGTCGGCCGCCGATGGGGGGTTGCTTCGCCACGTCGTGAGCACCGATAACACCGGCTCCGAGGTCTGGGCTGATAGCGCCTATCGCTCGAAGCGGAACGAGAAGTGGTTGTCTGATCGGATGCTGACATCGCGAATTCACCGGCGCAAACCCAAGGGCAAGCCCATGCCGAGAGCGATCGCCAGGGCCAACGCGGCAAAATCCTCGATCCGGGCCCATGTCGAACATGTCTTCGCGCATCAGAAGAACCGGTTCGGGCTGTTCATCCGCACCATCGGCCTGGCCCGTGCCGACGCAAAGCTCACCCTCTGCAATCTGGCCTACAACTTCAATCGGCTGATCTTCCACGAACGCTGCCAAAGCATGGGATGACTCTGCCTGGAATCCTGAAGAACCGGGTCAAACCGCTCAAAATGACGCCGGAAAAGACCAGCGGCGCGGACGATATGGACGAGCGGCTTAGGGGGAGCCCCCGCCGGACCAACCCAGCCTCGAACTACCTAGAGCATAATCCGACCTGATAGAGTCGTTTGCGGTTCCCTTGGCGCTGAAAATCTGATTCATCCTGTTTGCTGGATAGGAGGCCAGCAGGCATGGTGAGACCGATATCCGAGGATTT